>CAKZYH010000385.1 GCA_937884725.1 uncultured Paracoccaceae bacterium | reverse complement strand
AAAAGGGGGCAGGCATGGGCACGAAAGCGCCATGGCTGGACTATCTCGCGCGCCATATCGGCGTCGCGGAAATCCCGGGTCCGCGGCACCATCCGCTGATTGTGGAGTGGGGGCGCGAGGCCGGGATCGATTGGTGGAACAACGACGAAGACGCCTGGTGCGCGGTCGCGGTGAACGGCGCGTTGGTGAACAGCGGTTTTCCGTCGACGCGTTCGGCGTTAGCGCGATCTTTTCTGACCTATGGGCAGCGATTGCAAAATCCGGTTCCGGGGGCGATCGCCGTGTTCCCGCGGGGCACAAACCCGCTCTATGGGCATGTCGGGATCATTGAGACTGTCCATGGCGATGGCACGTTCACGGTAGTGAACGGAAACGTGTCGAACCAGGTGAAGCGTTCTCGCTTCAAAGCCGCGACGGTGCTGCCCGAGGGGTTACGATGGCCGCCGGGTTGCCCGCCGCCCGCAGCGGCCGGCGCGGTTGCTGACGCACCGCTAGGCAATCGGAGGCTGTCTCTTGGAAGTCGCGGCGCTGACGTGGCAGCCTTGCAGCGCGATCTCAATCTCCTGAACTACAAGCTCGAGGAAGATGCGATCTTTGGCGGGCGCACTCGGGATGCCGTACAGCGGTTCGCGCGTCGGCGAGGGCTTGACGAGGACGGCGTCGCGGACGCGGCGATCCTGGCTGCACTCAATGAAGCGGTCTCAGCGCGGAGCGCAGCCAAAGAGCGGCGTCGGGCTGGGCGAGCGGCGGCGGCCCCGATGGCAGGCGCGGGTGCGCTGGCAACGGTCGGTGTTGGTGTGGGTGCGGCAGTCGATGCACTCACGAAGATCAAATCGCTCGATGATGGCACGATCTTTGGCGGAGTGCTCGCCGTTTCCCTCATTATCGGCTTGGGCGGCTTTCTTGTGTGGCGCTTTGCCCTCAACCGCGCCGAAGGTCCCATCGTGGAGCAGCAGCTATGATGGCGCTGCGCCTTCTGAGCGAACTTGGCTGGCGCAACATCTTGGTTGCCTCCGTCGGCGCCGTTTTGGCTGTACTTCCCTCTTTCCAAACCGGTCGCTGGGTCGAGCGAGCCACCTTCTCAGCAAAGCTTGAAGCCGCGCGCATGG
This sequence comes from uncultured Paracoccaceae bacterium, assembly GCA_937884725.1. GTDB lineage: Bacteria > Pseudomonadota > Alphaproteobacteria > Rhizobiales > Amorphaceae > Acuticoccus. The sequence continues at coordinate 5,693 of CAKZYH010000385.1, read as the reverse complement.
CGGACTGGGTTGCCCATCAGGAGAGCCTACATGATCGACATCGCACCGCTGCCAAGGCGAGGTTGGACGCGCGCATTGCTGATCGCGCTGTCCGCGATACTGACGGGTTGCCAGACGATGGGTGGCGCCGGGACTGATGTGTCTTGCGATGCTTTTGGGCCATTGGGTTGGTCAAGAAGTGACACGGTGCAGACAGCCCGTGACGTGCGCGAACACAATGCGGCGTGGACAGCCTTGTGCCATAACTAACCTGTTCACTGGTAATTCACCGCGCTCGCTTTAGCCATAGACCATGAAATGCACCGCGACCCTCTCTCTGGCGATTGTGCTGGTTCTGAGCCACTGGGCTCCGCTGCGCGTGGATCGTGCAGCGGCGCAGAGTTGCCTGACCGGCCATGAGCTGCGGGAGGCGGTGCGCTCAGGCTCCGTGCTTCGCCCGGCACAGGTGACGAGCGGCATGACTGGACAGGTCCTGCAGGTGCAGTTGTGTCACTCAGGCCAAGGTTTGGTCTGGCAGGTCACCGAGCTTGGGTCGAACGGGCAGGTCATTGGGCATGTGATAGACGCGCGCACCGGACAGCGTCTGCGGTAGGAGAGAGCGCTATGCGGCTGTTGGTCGTAGAAGATGACAAAGAACTGAACCGCCAGCTTTGTGACGCGTTGCGCTCGGGCGGCTACGTTGTCGACACGGCCTTCGACGGGGAAGAGGGGCAGTTTCTCGGCGAAACCGAACCCTACGACGCTGTGGTGCTCGACCTCGGGCTACCGATCGTGGACGGCATCACGGTTCTTGAGACCTGGCGCAGAGGCGGTCGCAGCATGCCGGTCTTGGTGCTTACAGCCCGGGACCGCTGGAGCGATAAGGTCTCCGGAATTGACGCTGGCGCGGATGATTACGTCGCCAAGCCGTTTCACATGGAAGAGGTGCTGGCGCGTTTACGCGCGCTGATCCGCAGAGCTGCAGGGCAGTCGACCAACGAGTTTGTCTGCGGTCCCGTGTGCGTCGATACCAGAGCCAGCAAGGTCACTGTTGATGGCGCCATGGTGAAGCTCACGTCGCACGAGTATCGTGTGCTCGCCTACCTGATGCTTCACAAGGGCAAAATTGTCTCTCGGACCGAGCTGACCGAGCATCTTTACGATCAGGATTTTGACCGCGATTCCAATACGATCGAGGTTTTTATCGGTCGTCTGCGCAAGAAGCTTCAGGTGGATATTATCGAGACCGTCCGAGGGCTGGGGTATCGCGTCGTCGAACCCGATCATGTGGCCTAAGTCGCTTAGCGGAACGCTTCTGATCACCTCTACGCTGTGGAGTGTGGTGGCGCTGGCTGTGACGGCGTTGATCCTGGTTTCAGCATTCCGCGAGACGGTGGAGCGGCGCTTCGACGAGACGCTTACCAGTTACCTGTCGATCCTCATCGTTCAGCTTGCCAGCGTCGAAGGGGATCTCATGGACGCCGAGTTGGACGTTGGCGAGCCACGCTTTCGGCTGCCGCTGTCGGGTTGGTATTGGGCCGTTGAGAGCGAGACGGGGCAGGAGCTTGCCGCGTCGTCGTCGCTACAAGGTGAGCTTCTGGCGCTCCCGGCGGCGCTTGTGGAACTTCCCCGCGGCCAGCGTGATCGTAGCTTGCTGGAGGGGCCGCTCGGCGAGCCGATCCGGATGGTCGCGCAGATGGTCGCTCTTCCCGATGGTACTTGGCTTCGTGTGGGAACGACCGGCGATGCCACCCTGGTGGAGGCTGATATCTCCGACTTTGCGCAACAGCTTTGGGTATTCCTGTCGATCTTCGCCGCGGTGCTCATTGCCGCAACCTTCCTGCAGTGGCGCCTCACGCTTCGGCCGCTGCACCGGTTGGAGCGACAGCTTGATGACGTGCGCGAGGGGCGCGCGCGTGAGGTGTCGGAAGATTATCCGGTCGAGATCAAGCCAATGGCGGTGGCGCTTAACACGCTTGTGAACTCCAACGCGACGACGTTAGAGCGTGCGCGGCGGCATGTTGGCAACCTGGCGCATGCTCTCAAAACACCGCTGTCTGTGGTCAGAAACGAAGCCACCACAAGCGACAGTGCACTGGGACGCACCGTGCTTGAGCAGACGGACGCGATGCAACGACATGTGCGGCTCTATCTGGAACGCGCGCAGATGGCGGCGCGCGAGCGCACAATCGGCACTGTGACGCAAACCGAGCCCGTCCTTGCCGGCCTTCACCGCGCGATGGAGAAGATCGCGTCTCATCGGGGTGTTTCAGTCGAGCTCGACGCGGTGCCCATCGCCTTCTTTGGTGAGCGGCAAGATTTCGAAGAGATTGTCGGGAACCTTGCAGAAAATGCGGTGAAGTTCGCCAACTCACGGGTGCTCATTACGATCCACGGTGAACGATCTGCGGGCCGCAAAGGTCAGCGGCTCATTCTCACCGTTGATGATGACGGTCCTGGTTTGCCGCCGGAAGCGCGCGATCAGGCGCGGCGGCGGGGCCAGCGGCTGGACACGAGCACCCCCGGCACAGGACTTGGCCTCGCCATCGTCGACGAGATTGTCGAGCTCTACGGCGGAACACTCGTGTTGGATCAGTCGCCCCTTGGTGGGCTTCGGACGCAGGTCGATCTGCCAGCAATCTGAGGAAAACGCCACGCGCTGTCTTCCGGGAGGGGGCGTCGTTGTTGTTCCCTCACGCAATGGTTGCGTGGGTCTCAAAACTTGCAGTGAACAAAAGCTCGCCGCTCTGGCTTGCAGCTTTGGTGCTGTCCGGGTGCCAGCTCACCTCGCTTTCGGAACAGTCTAGCTTTGCCCTTCACAATGGTGGTGCGGCGTCCGTCCAGACGACACTTGGCGGCCAGCTCCAGCTGCCGTCCGCGGCGCAACAGGCGCTGAGCGACGCGATCCGCGCCGAGCTGGAGACTGCGCCGCCGCGCGCTGCCCGCGCCTGGAAGCATCGTCGCTTGCGCGGAAACCTGACATTTGGCGCCCCGTTCAGCGTCAACGATGTGCGGTGCCGAAGCGTCCGGTTGGACGTGATGGGTGATGGCGGCCGGCGCAGCGCCAAGGATACACTCTGCCGAACGGACGCGAACGGCTGGCGGAGCGTGACCTTGGGACGGTCCCGCGCGGCTTCGGACGATTGACGGGAAGGCGCGGCGCCCCTTAGGCAACGGGTGCCAAGGAATTGCCGAATGTCTGAGACCACTTACACTGCCGCGCAGGTTGAGCCGCGCATACGCGCCCGCTGGGCCGAGGCCAATGCGTTCCGCGCCGGTGCCGGCGCAGATCGGGACGCCGAGACCTACTGCATCGTCATCCCACCCCCCAACGTCACTGGCTCGCTGCACATGGGCCATGCGCTGAACAACACGCTGCAAGATGTGCTCGTGCGCTTTGAGCGGCTGCGCGGCAAAGATGTGCTTTGGCAGCCCGGGACAGATCACGCCGGCATCGCGACCCAAATGGTGGTTGAGCGGCAGCTGGCGGCGGAAGGCAGTCCGAGCCGGCGTGAGCTGGGCCGCGAGGCTTTCATTGAGCGCGTCTGGAAATGGAAGGCTGAGTCAGGCGGCGCCATTCAAAGCCAGCTGGAGCGGCTCGGCGCGTCCTGCGATTTCTCCCGCGACCGCTTCACCATGGACGAGGGTTTGTCGGAGGCGGTGCTGAACGTCTTCGTCCGCCTTCACAAGCAGGGGCTCATCTACCGCGACAAGCGGCTTGTAAACTGGGACCCCAAACTGCTCACCGCGATCTCGGACCTTGAGGTGGAGTCGCGCGAGGTGAAGGGCGAACTCGTCCATTTCCGCTATCCGCTCGCCGACAAAGAGTTCGATCCCGAGAACCCGGACACCTTCATCGTCGTTGCGACGACCAGGCCGGAGACCATGCTTGGCGATACCGCTGTTGCGGTGCATCCTGAAGACGAGCGCTATCGTCACCTCATCGGGAAGAATGTCGTACTGCCGCTCGTTGGACGGCACATCCCCATTGTTGCTGACCTTTACTCCGATCCAGAGAAGGGGTCGGGGGCGGTGAAGATCACGCCCGCGCACGACTTCAATGACTTTGAGGTCGGCCGCCGTCACCGGCTGCCGCTCATTAATATCTTCTGCGAGCAGGCGACCATGACGCTCGCCGGCAACGACGCATTTCTCGACGGAATCAAAGATGCAGCGGCGGAGCGCCTCGTGGGCGCCCTTGAGGGGATGGATCGGTTCAAGGCGCGCGAGTGGGTCAAGGCCGCAATGGAGGAGGGCGGCTTCCTCGCGCTGGTCGAACCCAATGTGCACCAAGTGCCATTCGGCGACCGAGGTGGCGTGCCCATCGAGCCGCTCCTCACCGATCAATGGTACGTCAATGCGGAGCGGCTCGCTGGTCCAGCCATCGAGGCGGTCAAGCAAAGCAAAACGCAATTTGTCCCGGCAAACTGGGCCAAGACGTATTTCGACTGGATGGAGAACATCCAGCCATGGTGTGTCTCACGCCAACTGTGGTGGGGGCATCAAATTCCCGCCTGGTATGGTCCCGACGGCGAGATCTTCGTCGAGCGCGACGAAGAGCAGGTGCGTCAGCTGGCCGACCTTCACTATGGTCAGCCCGTCCGTTTTGCGACGCGCGACGAGGCGCTTGCGGCAGCGGCCGACAACCCTGACGGCGAGCCAGTCCTTCATCGCGACGAAGATGTGCTGGACACGTGGTTCTCCTCAGCGCTCTGGCCGTTCTCGACGCTTGGCTGGCCCGACCGCACGCCAGAGCTGCGCCGCTACTATCCCACCAGCGTCCTATCCACGGGATTTGACATCATCTTTTTCTGGGTTGCCCGGATGATGATGATGGGCACGCACTTCCTCAACCAGGTGCCGTTCCACACCGTCTACATCCACGCTCTGGTCCGCGACGAGAAGGGCCAGAAGATGTCCAAGTCCAAGGGCAACGTGGTCGACCCGCTGGAGCTTATGGACAAGTTCGGCGCCGATGCGCTGCGCTTCACGCTCGCCGCCATGGCCGCCCAGGGGCGCGATGTCAAAATCGCGGAAAGTCGCGTTCAGGGCTATCGCAACTTTGCGACAAAGCTCTGGAATGCAACGCGCTTTGCCGACATGAACGAGTGCCGAATTGATCCGGCCTTCCGCCCGCGCAGCGCCGAACAAACGCTCTCCCGATGGATCCTAACCGAGGCTGGCCGCGCTGAGACAAGCGTTCGCGGCGCGATCGAAGCCTACCGTTTCAATGATGCGGCAGCGTCCATCTATCGCTTTGTCTGGAACACGTTCTGCGATTGGTACTTGGAGCTGGCCAAACCGGTCCTGACCGGACCTGACGGTCCCGCAAAAACCGAGATCCGGGCTGTCACAGCCTACGTCATTGACGACATTTTGAAGCTCCTCCATCCGTTTATGCCGTTCGTGACAGAGGAATTGTGGGCGCTCACGGCAGAGCGGTCTGGCGTTGAGCGGGAGACGCTGCTGATCCACGGGCGCTGGCCCCAACCGCCGCTTCTTGACGCTGCAGCGGCTGATGAGATCAACTTCGTTGTCGATCTGATCGCCACCGTTCGCTCGGTGCGCGCCGAAACCAACGTGAAGGCAAGCGACGAGGCTGAGCTTCAAATTGTTGGTGCGGACCCCCAGCACGCCCAGTGGCTTGCCAACCATGATGGCGCCATTCGGCGCCTGGCGCGCGCAAGCGCGGTGAGGGCGGTTGGTGTTGCGCC
>CAKZYH010000384.1 GCA_937884725.1 uncultured Paracoccaceae bacterium | reverse complement strand
ATGAACGAGATCGAAGAGGTGGACGCGGCCGGCAACACCATGCTCGTCGGCTCCGGCGTCATCCTAGCCGATGTGCAGGCCGCCGCCGAAGAGGCCGACCGCCTGTTCCCCATGTCCCTCGCCTCCGAGGGGTCGGCCCGCATCGGCGGCCTCATCTCCACCAACGCGGGCGGCACCGGCGTCCTCGCCTACGGCAACATGCGCGACCAAGTGCTCGGCCTTGAGGTCGTGATGCCCAACGGCCAGATCTGGAATGGCCTGCGCGCGCTCCACAAGGACAACGTCGGCTACGACCTAAAACACCTCTTCATCGGCGGCGAAGGCACGCTCGGCATCATCACCCGCGCCGTCCTGCGCCTGCGCCCCCGCCCCGTCGGCCGCGACGTTGCGTTCGTGGGCCTCTCCTCCCCCACCGCAGCCCTCAAACTCCTCAACGATGTGCGCGGCACCATGGGCGACGCCCTCACCGCATTCGAGCTCATCCCCAAAATGGGCGTCGACTTTGTCCTCGAGTACGGCGCCGGCGCCCGTAACCCGTTCTCCGAGCCGCTCTGCGATTGGACGGTCCTCATCGAGGTCTCGACCTTCCAGGCCGACCGCCCCATGCGCGATCCCCTCCAGGACGTCCTCATGAAGGCCTACGAGGACGGCACAGTCAGCGACGTCGTGGTCGCCCAAAGTATCGCGGACGGCGATGCCTTCTGGCGCATCCGCGATCTCCTATCGGAAGTCCAAGGCCACGCCGGCGGCTCCATCAAGCACGACGTCTCGGTCCCCGTGCACCTGATCCCCGAATTCCTCGACGATGCCATCGCCGCCGCCCTCAGCGTCGTTCCCGACGCCCGCCCGCTCCCCTTCGGCCACATGGGCGACGGCAACATCCACTTTAACGTCAGCCAGCCCGTCGGCGCCGATAAAGCCGAATTCCTCAGCCACTGGGACGAAATGGCCGCCGCAGTCCACGCCGTCACCGGCCGCTACAACGGCTCCATCGCCGCCGAGCACGGCGTCGGCCGCCTGAAGCGCAATCTCCTGCGCGACGTCCGCAGCCCGGTGGAGCTCGCCATGATGCGCGCCGTCAAAGACGCGTTCGACCCCAAAGGCATCATGAGCCCGGGCCGCCTCCTGCCCGACGCGAACTAATCAGAAAAGACTGCCCTGCGCCGCATCCTTAGGCGGCGGCGCAGGCTCCGGCACCTCGTCCTCAGCATTCAACAGCCCGGCGCCCTCGTTGCGCGCATTGCTCAGAAGCTTCGACACAGGCCGCGCCGTATAGCCCCGCTTATCGGTCAGCCGCAGCGCCTCATCGCCATCGTCGATCAGCGGATCAAGCCACCCCTCCAGCCGCTCCAGCGGCACCGTGAGGGGCATGCGGTCATGGTAGCGCGCCGGCTCCCCCTCCGCCGTACCGGTCAGGATCGCAACGCCATCCATCTCCTCTCCGTCCGGCCCCGACCACGTCTCCCAAATCGCCGCCAGCGCAATGACCTCATCGCCCACCGGCGTAAACATCACCGGCCGCTTGCCATTCTCGGTCGTCTCCCACTCGTAAAACGCCGTCGCCGGCAGGACCGCCCGCCGCCGCCGCACCGCATTTCGAAACGCCGGCTTCTCCACCGCACTTTCAGACCGCGCGTTGATAATGAACGGAAATTTCTTCGGGTCCTTCACCCACCCCGGCAAAAACTGCCAGCGCATCAATCCCAACTCACGCCCGTCATGCCCGTGGAACACCACATGCACCGGCTGTGTCGGCGCAATATTATAGCGCGGCGGATAGGGCTCACCCGAAAACCCCGCACTAAACAGCCGCGTGATGAACTCCACCGGAACCGTGAGCTGAAACCGCCCGCACATGCGCCTGCACCTTAGACCATCTCAAGATAAGTCACCGAGAGCCGCCCCAGGATCAACGCACCAAACCCCACCAGAATCGCCCCCGCCACGATGTTCACGCGGGACAAAAACCGCTCGTTGAGCCGCACACGCAGCCGCGTCACCAACGCCGACAACGTGAACCACCACCCCAAAACGCCAAGCCCGACGCCCAAGCAAATCAACAGCGCATCCGTCGGATCGTTCTTCTGCGGCCCCCATTGGCCAAGCGCGGAGAAATACGCAAAGAAGCCAAAAATCGTCGCCGGGTTAGTAATCGTCAGCGCAAACGTCGCCGCCGCCACCTGCAACGAACCGCGCGGATCCTCATCAGCCACCGGCCCACTGTCCAAACTCGGACTGAAGAACAGGATCCGCAGGCCGACGATCGCGACCACAGTCCCGCCCACCAGCTGGATGACCTGGCTGTGCCCCTCAATGAAGGACGTCACCGCCGACAACCCAAACGCGGCAATCACGGCAAAAATCAAATCGGCCAACGCCGCGCCAAACCCAGCCGAGACCCCGGCCACGAACCCATACCGGAACGCGCGTTGAATGATCATCACGTTCACTGGGCCAAGCGGCACGGTGACAAACAGGCCGCCCAAAAAGCCGAGCCCAATAAAGCCCAAAGGCGTCAACGTCAGCGTCATGCGAACCCGGCAACCCCCATGGCCTCGCGCAGCGCGACAGGCATGTTGGCAATGCTGTGACAACGATGGAGCACGTGGCAGTCCTATGGCATGACGTTGAGGTCTCGGGGTCGCTCATCCCACCATCGCCAACGCGCCGGGAGAGGACAATGCGTTGCATGCTTGCCGCTGGAGTTGCCCTCAGTCTCGCGTTCAGCGCGCCCGCCAACGCCTATCGCGCCTCCACCGACACCGTGCCCATCCCCGGCGCCGCCGATTTGGACACCGGCGCGGACGACGCGGACAACACAGAAGCTGACGAAAACTGGCTGTTCGACCCTCATAGCGAGGATGCCGATACAACGCGCATGCCACCCATCACGGGCTTCACCAGCAGCGACGTCCGCTACGGCGACACGGCCCTTCCCGCCGCGGTCTCCGCCACCCGCGCCGCGCTCATGGAGGCCGCCCGCTCCGGCGACATCGAGGCGCTGCGCCCCGTGTTCGACGCGCAGCGGGGCCAGCCCCTTGTCGTCCTCGACGGCATGGTCGACGACCCCGTCGAGCATCTCAAGCTGCAATCGGGCGACGCCGCCGGCCAGGAAATCCTGGCGATCCTCCTGGAAATTCTAGAAAGCGGCTACGTCAAAGACGGCAACGGCCCCACCGCATCTTACGTCTGGCCCTTCTTCGCCCTCGTGCCGCTCACGGAGCTGCGGCCCAACCAGCGCGTCGACGTCTACCGCCTCCTCACCTCCATCGATGTGGAGGAGATGGAGCTTTTCGGCGCCTACACATTCTTCCGGGTCGTCATCGCCGAAGATGGCAGGCTCCGCTATTTCGCAGCCGGCGAGTGGGAGTAAAACCATGACATCCATTGTGCTGAACGACCGTGCCGTCCTGCGCCTTACGGGCGAAGACCGCATCAAATTCCTCGACGGCCTCGTCACAGCCGCGATCACCGACGCGGCGCCCGGCAGCCTCATCCCCTGCGCGCTCCTCACACCTCAGGGCAAAGTCATCGCCGACATGATCGCCCACATCGGGCCAGACAGCATCGCCCTCGACCTCAGCGCAGACGCCGCCCCGAACCTTGCCAAGCGACTTCAGATGTACACCCTGCGCGCCGCCGTCACCGTGACGGCCACCGAAGAGCGCGTGCGCGTCCTCAGCGACGGCAGCCCCGACCCGCGCGCCCCGTCGCTCGGCGGCCGCAGCATCACCGCCGACGCCCCCTCCGCCGACCGCTCCGCCTACGATGACGCGCGCATCACCGCCATCGTCCCCGAAGGCCCCGACATCGCGCTCGGCGGCGATTTCCCCCACGATCTCAACATGGACATGACCGGCGCCGTCGATTTTCGGAAAGGCTGCTTCGTCGGCCAGGAGGTCGTCTCGCGCATGAAGCACCGCGGCACCGCCCGCCGGCGCACCGTCCGCGTCATCGCCGACGGCCCGCTGCCAGAGCCCGGCACCGAAGTCACCGCGGGCGGCAAGCCCATCGGGCGCCTCGGCACCGTTGTCGGCAACCGCGGCCTTGCCATGGTCCGCATCGACCGCACCGATGGCGTCGGCGAAATCGCCGGCCAAAAAGTCCAGTTCGAGCGCCCCGATAACGCCCCCTTCCAGTTCGCCGAACCCGCCACCCCCGCGAGCACTTGAGCGTCCGTGAGCAAACCTCGCCCTAGAAGCACAACAAAGCCAAACCGCGCCTGGCAACGCATGCTGTCAGGCCGCCGGCTCGACCTTCTCGACCCCTCTCCGCTCGACATTGAAATCGAAGACATCGCCCACGGCCTGTCGCGCGTTGCTCGCTGGAACGGCCAAACCCTCGGCGACCACCCCTACAGCGTCGCCGCCCACTCCTTGCTGGTGGAGGAAATCTTCGCCCGCCTCACCCCCACCGCCGGGCCCGCCGAGCGACTAGCCGCCCTCCTCCACGATGCGCCGGAATACGTCATCGGCGACCTCATATCCCCGTTCAAAGCCGCGGTCGGCGGCCCGTACAAGGACATTGAAGAGCGCATCTGGGCGGCCATCACCATCCGCTTCAGCCTCCCGGCCGACACCGCCGGCGACCTCAAACGACGGATCAAGCGCGCCGACACCACCGCCGCCTACTGCGAAGCCGTCACGCTCGCAGGTTTCGATCCCGCCGAGGCCAAAACCTTCTTCAGCGACCCAGCCCTCGCCCCAAACACCCTCGCCGCCTGGCTCACCACGGAGCCAACGCTCGACGTCGCGCAAAATTTCCTGGATCGGTTCGCAGCCCTCGACGCGGACGCGAACAAACGCGCCTAAGCCGGCTCCGACTCCGCAGCCACACGCTCAAGGTCAGCAAGCAGCTCATGCAGAGCCTCGAGCCGCTCGGCCCCGTACTGGGCCTCCAGCGCTTCCCCGGTGCGCCGCCACGACGCTTGAGCCGCAGACGCCGTCTCAACCCCATGGCCCGAAAGCGTCAGCCGCCGCTCACGCTTGTCGTCGCCCTGATGGGCCTCCACCAAACCCGCAGCCCGCATCCGCTCAATCGTCCGCGACAGCGTCGTGCGGTCGGTCCCAACCTTGTCGGCCAGCGCCGACAGCGTCATCGGCGGCTTTCGCAGCAGCGCCGACAGCACGGCATAGGTCACGATGGACACGCCATTTTCCGCCAGCGCAGTGTCATACATGGACGTGATTTGACGCGAAATCCGACGCAACCTCAGGCAGGTGCACGGCAACGCACGGTCATCCTGACCGCACATCATCCCAAAACCCTGTTCGTCCGCATGCTCCGTCATACAACCGATATAGGCGTCTCTTGAGCGCCTTCTAGGAAGTGCCACAACTCTCACCGCCGGACATGATACGCCGCCATGACAACGCTCGACCAAAGCTCCACCGCCGACTTCAGCGCCATGACCGGCCTTGAGCAGCTTCGCGCCATCATCGACGGCGCCCTGCCCCGCCCGGCGATGGCCACCACGCTCAACTTTCGCCTGTCAGATGTCGACGACGGAACAGCAACGTTCGAGGGCGAGCCCACCACCAACGCCCTCAACCCCATGGGCATGATCCACGGCGGCTGGTCGGCATCCATTCTGGATTCGGCCGTCGGGTGCGCCATCCACACCACGCTGAAGCCCGGCGAGCGCTACACAACGCTGGAACTCAAAATCAACATCGTGCGCGCGGTCCTGCCCGACCACGGCGTCTACCGCTGCGTCGGCACCGTCCTTCACCGCGGCCGCACCACCGCCACCGCCGAAGCCCGCCTGTACAACCCCGAGGGCAAACTCGCCGCCCACGGCACCACCACCTGCCTCATCATGGCCTAAGCGGTCGCGGCCCGCATCTGCGGCGCCGGCGCATCCTTGATCGGCAGATGCACGACGGCGGCAAACACACCGAGCGCAACGCCAAGCCACCACAGCCCGTCATAGGAGCCCGTGCGGTCGTAAATCACGCCGCCGAGCCAAACCCCCAAAAACGACCCGATCTGGTGGGACAAAAACACCAGCCCAAACAGCGTCGCCATGTACCGCGGCCCAAACATCGTCGCCACAAGCCCCGACGTGAGCGGCACCGTCGATAGCCACAACAGCCCCATCACGGAGGCAAACACCAACACGCTCACCGGCGTGATCGGCAGCAGGATGAAGGCAGCGATGGCAATGGAACGGGCGAGATAAAGCGCACTCAGCGAGTAAGCCCGCTTACCGTACGATCCGATCCAGCCCGCCCCCAGCGCCCCAAACACGTTGAACAGCCCAATCAATCCCAGCGCAGTCCCCGCCAGCGTCGCCGGCAACCCAAGATCACCCAGGAACGCCGGCATGTGCGCGATAATAAACGCCACGTGGAAGCCGCACACGAAGAAGCCAAACACCAGCAGCACGTACGAGCGGTGCCGCAGCGCCCCCGAGATCGCCTGCCCCAACGTCTCCGACGGCGCGTTAGGATCGGCTGTGCTGCGCCCCTGAAGCGGGATCGCGAGCACGATAATCAGAAGCAGCAGCGCGGCGAAGAACAGCATCGTGTCCATCACCCCAAAGCGCGACAACAACACCGCGCCGAGCGGACCAAACACGAACATGCCGAGTGATCCCGACGCCGTCCCAATGCCAAACGCCAGCGAACGCTTCGCCGGCGTCACCGACCGCCCGAACGCCGACAGCACGATGGTGAACGAGGCCGCAGACATGCCAAGCCCAACAGTCACGCCAAACAGCAAGTAAAGCGCCGCCTCACTGGTGAAGTAGACGATCCCCGCGGTCCCGAGCGCATAAAGCAGCCCGCCCACCGCCAGCACACGCC
>CAKZYH010000383.1 GCA_937884725.1 uncultured Paracoccaceae bacterium | reverse complement strand
AACGTTGAAAACCTGCCGGGTTTCCTGCCGTTCCGCGCCTGGCCAGTACGCAGCGCCGGCTCGCGCAGAGCACGCCAGCTATGAGGGCGTGGCCTAATGTCGGATCCCGCCGGCAAAACGCTTTTTATTGCGAACCGGGGCGAGATCGCGGTTCGGGTTAACCGTGCGGCCAAGGCGCTGGGGATGCGCGTTGTGCAGGCTCACTCCGATGCCGATGCCGATATGCTGGCGGTGCGACTTGCGGATGAGGCCGTGAGCGTTGGACCGCCGCAGGCGACGAAGAGCTACCTCGATATTGAGCGCGTGGTGGAGGCGGCAAAGGCGTCTGGCGCGGATGCTGTCCATCCGGGCTATGGCTTTTTGTCGGAAAACGCCGGCTTTGCCCAGGCGGTGGAGGACGCGGGGCTCATTTTTGTGGGGCCGGACGCGAACACCATCGCAAGGATGGGCGATAAGGTGGCGGCGCGGGAAGCGGCCGCGGCGGCTGGCGTTCCGATCACGCCGGGATCCGACGGCCGGCTTGAGGGCATGGACGCCGCTCGCGCCGTGGCTGATGCCATCGGCTTTCCGCTGATGGTGAAGGCTGCTGCCGGGGGTGGCGGCCGGGGCATTCGCGTTGCGAACGACTTGGACGAGCTGGAGCGTTTGGTGCCGCAGGCCGAAGCGGAGGCGCGGGCGGCGTTCGGCGATGGCGGGCTTTATATTGAGCGGCTCGTGCCCGAGGCGCGGCATGTGGAAGTACAGATTTTGGGCGACGGGACGCGGGCAATCCACGCCTACGAGCGCGAATGCTCGCTACAGCGCAGGCGCCAAAAGGTGTGGGAGGAGGCGCCGGCTGCCTGCCTGACGCCGGAGGAGCGCGAGGAAGTCTGCGCCGCCTCGGTGCGCCTGGCCGAAGCGGTGAAGTATCGCGGTGCGGGGACGCTTGAATATTTGTTCGACGCCAAGGAACGGCGGTTTTCGTTTCTTGAGATGAATACGCGGATCCAGGTGGAGCATCCGGTGACTGAGGCCATTACGGGGCTCGATCTGGTGGTCGAGATGATCCGGGTGTGCTTTGGCGAGCCGCTATCGAAGCGGCAGGACGAGATTAGCCACTGCGGGCATGCCATCGAGGTGCGGGTGAATGCTGAGGATCCAGCGAACGATTTTATGCCATTTCCAGGCGTGACGGGCGCGATGCACGTGCCCGATGGGGTGCGCTTCGATACGATGCTCTATGAAGGGTATGCGATCCCGCCCTTTTACGACAGCTTGCTGGGCAAGTTGATCGTGACGGGCAGTACGCGGGTCGAGGCCATGGATAGGTTGGCCACCACCATCGCCGAAATGCGCCTTGACGGTTTGAAGACGACGCTGCCGCTCCACGCCGCACTGGCGAAAGCGCCGGAGGTGAGAGCGGACGAATTCCACACCCGCTGGCTGGAAAACTGGCTTGCGACGAACCCATTGCAGAACGAATAGGCTGCTAAGGCCAGGAGGGCCCCCATGAAGACCCGCTACTCCTTCGGGGGTGACGAGCACATCTTCGTCGAAGTTGACGAAGAGATGAGCCTCGACGCTTTCTTTAAGGCGCTGTCGATCACCAATGCTGTGGCCGAGAAGAAAATCGCCGGTGTGACCGAGATTTGCCCGGCGAATGCGAGCTTTCAGGTGAAATTCGATCCTGATGTGATCGCGCCTGAGGCGATGCTGGATGAACTAAAGTCGCTGGAAAGTGCGGCCGAGGATGCGCCTAAGCGCATGACGACGCGCATCATCGAGGTTCCGGTCTACTACCAAGACCCGTGGACCCACGAGACGCTGATGCGCTTTCGCGAGCGGCACCAAGATCCGAGCGGCACCGATCTCGACTATGCGGCGCGGATTAACGGGTTCTCTTCGGCGGACGAGTTCATTGTCGCGCACCACTCGAACCCTTGGTTTGTGTCGATGGTGGGGTTCGTTTCGGGGCTACCGTTCCTCTATCAGCTAGTGGAGCGTGAGCGGCAACTTCAGGTGCCGAAGTATTTGCGGCCTCGGACCGATACCCCGAAGCTGACCGTTGGGTATGGCGGCTGCTTTGGCTGTATTTATTCGGTGCGTGGTGCGGGCGGGTATCAGATGTTTGGTATTACGCCGATGCCGATCTTCGATCCGACACAAAAGATCAGCTACATGCGCGACTTCATGGTGTTCTTTAAGCCGGGCGATATTGTGAAGTGGGACCCGATCGACCGCGCGGAGCATGACCGGATTGAGGCGGCCGTGCAGGATGGGTCGTGGACGCCGAAGATTGCGGAAGTGGATTTTGACCTTGCCGCCTTCAACGCCGATGTGAATGGCACCAACGCTCAGCTGATGGAGGCTCTCCGTGGCGCTTGAGATCCTTCATCCGGGCCTTCTGACGACTGTTCAGGATCTTGGCCGTCCTGGCTATTTTCACCTTGGCATTCCCATCGGCGGGGCGATGGATCGGCTGGCGCTGATCGCGGCGAACCGGCTGGTGGGCAATGACGAGGGCGCGGCGGGCCTGGAAGCGGTGTTCATGGGGCCGAAGATTGCGTTTCGGGCCGACACGGTCATCGCCGTGTGCGGTGCGGATATGCCCATAAAGCTTGACGATGAGGAGATGCCGGGCTGGACCGCGTTTGCGGTGAAGGCGGGGCAGACGCTGTCGTTCGACTTTTTGAAGGGCGGGGCGCGGATTTACATCGCGGTCGCGGGCGGCATCGATACGCCGCTGGCGCTGGGGTCGCGCTCCACATACCCGATTGGGGCGCTGGGCGGCGTCGATGGGCGCGCTGTTGCGGCGGGCGATGTGTTGCCGATTGGCGCATCGGCTGGTGCGCGCGAGGGCGTTTCGGTGCCCGAGGCGATGCGCCGTACGCCGGGTTCGCCGGCGCAGCTCAGGGTGTTGCCGGGGCTTTACTGGCACCGCATCACCGAGGAGAGCCAGGCGAATTTCTTTGCCGATGAGTGGAAGGTGGCGCCGGAGGCGGACCGCATGGGCTACCGCTTCCGGGGCGGGCGGCCGCTCGACTTTGTGCCGCGCGAGCCGCCCTTTGGGGCGGGGTCTGACCCGTCCAATATTGTGGATGGATGCTACCCTTATGGTTCGATCCAGGTGCCAGGTGGGACTGAGCCGATTGTGCTCCACCGCGATGCTGTGTCGGGCGGCGGTTACTTCATGATCGGAACGGTGATTTCGGCCGACATGGATCTCATCGGGCAGTTGCAGCCGCACATGGCGGTGTCGTTCGAGGAGGTCGACATGGCGGGGGCGCTGGCGGCCCGCGCTGAGCGCACCGCGTTGATCGACCAAATCCGGGCAGCGACGTCCTGATGGAAACGGCGGTCGCCTCCAGCGGCCGCCCTGCGGCGCCGGCGGTGGGCCGGGCACGCGAGGCGCTTCGGGTGCTCGGCACCTCGGTGACGCAGATTGAACCGGTGAAGCGCGCGGCCGAAGAGGACCTGGGGCTGGCGCTTGATTTTATCACGTTGGACGGCACCGCTGCGCAGCGCCGGGGTGCGCTCTATCCGGACACCTTCGATGTTTACGATCAGTGGTTTCACGACCTTGATCTGGTCTGGCCGACGGCATCGCTGCAGCCCATCGACATTGCGCGGCTGCCCAACTGGGGCGAGGTGAATGAGCTGCCGCGTACGGGGCGGCTGGGGCCTGTGGCCGCGCGCGCGCTGGGGGGCGATCCGTCCCGCCGGCTGTGGGTGCAGCTTGATGGCTCGCTCGGTGAAGCGCAGACGGACCGGGTGAGCATGGTGCCGACGGTGCACAACGCTGACGGGTTTGCCGTGGTGGGCGACATCGAGGCCGACAGCTGGGCGGCGATGCTTGATCCGGCCTATGCGGGGCGGGTGCTCCTCCAGCGCGATCCCGCCATTGGTGCGCTCGACCTGCTGCTCGCCATGGGCGCGCGGGGGGAGCTGCATGCTGACGACATCGGGGACCTCTCGCAAGAAGAGGCTGACAGCCTGGTGGCGCGCCTGAAGGAGGCTTTGGGCGCGGGGCAGTTTGCGGGCGTTTGGGCCGATGAGGCTGATGCCATTGCTGCGATGGCCGAGGGGCGGGCGGCGCTGGGGTCGCTCTGGTGGTCCGGGGCGATCAAGCTCCGCGCGGCTGGCGTACCGGTGCGGATGGTGAGCCCGCGGGAGGGGTGTCGGGGCTGGTTTGGCGGGCTCAGCCTGTCGGTGCTTGCCGAGGGCGCGCCGCGCGATGCGGCGTACGCGTACATCAACTGGTGGCTCTCAGGCCGGCCCGGTGCGATTTTGGCGGCGAACGGGGCCTATATGGCTGCGCCTGATGCTGTGCGCCGGCACCTCAGCGATGAGGAATGGTCGTTTTGGTATGCGGGGCAGCCGGCGGCGGGCGATATCGCCGATCCGTTCGGGCAGACGATCTACCGCAAGGGGGAGCTGCGCGAGGGCGGGAGCTACGCGGAGCGCATGGCGAGCGTTGTGGTGTGGGACACGATCATGACGGAGCACAACTACCTACTGCGCCGCTGGGAGCATGCGCTCGGGCTTTGAGGGGTCGTTTGCTGGAGGGGGCGGGATGCTGCGCCAAGCGCGTAGCAACGAGACCCGCGCCGCAGTCTCCAAGAATCTACCGTTTTGAATAGCCTTCAAAGCATCAGTTTTGAGCTCATCGCCACTCTTCGCTCACATGGTCGCTCTCCCCCGAAGCGTTTGGTGCAGCAGTTCACTGTGGTCGTAGCTGCGTCCACGCGCTCCGCAAAGGCTGTCGGCTATTGGTTATGAGGCTTGCTTTAGGGTAGGCGAGACTGAATGCGAGCGATCAATTTGTCGATTTCGTTCAGCGTCCGGCCGATTCGCATTCCGGCTGTCCCATGCTCCGTCAGCTTGAGCAAAAGAGGACCAGGCGCCGTGCTCGCCTCCGGCCAGAAGTCTCTGATCCCAAGCCGCTTCTCTTCGAACGGCTCAGTGGCGTCTGTGACATGGACATCGGGTTGAGCCACGCGCTCGGCAAGGACCCGGAGGGCATCGCACAACCTTTGTGTCAGGTCACCGAATGCCTCATTCGCTTTCTCGGGCAACGGATCAACCGTAGCATTCGGACGGGATGTTTCAAATTGCGCGATGTATGAAACCAGTGCATCAAGCATGATGAATACTTCATCAACTACACTTTCATCATGACCCAGGATTCGTAGCTCAGCCTTCAACGCAGGGCTATCGGCGCGCAGCGTCTGTAATCCTCGTAAGAGGCTATCAGAAAGTAATCCAGACTGATCAGGATCGTCAATTTGTTGAATAGCGTACTGGCAGCTATCAAAAAAACGCGTCAGCTCCTTACGCACGGTTCTCGCGCCGAACGTCGGCAATATGACCCAAGAGGCCACCAATGCCACGGCTGCGCCAATGGCGGTCTCGTAGGCGCGTGAGGCGAGTTCCAGCGGTCCGGCATCGGCGAATACATGGATCGACATGGCAACCAGAAAACCCAGTATAGCCGACGTCACGGCGTACCGTGTTTCGATAAATGCAAAGAGGGCGGGCAGGCAAAGGAGCGCTAGGACCAGGAAAACGGGTACACTCGTGCCAAAGAAGGGAGCGCACACCAAGGCAAGGATAACACCAGCCGCCGTACCCAAGGCCCGCTGGATCGAGCGGAGCGTTGTGTGACCGACTTTGCCGTTCAGAACCAGCGCCACGGTCATCGTCGCCCAGTAAGCGTGGTCCAGTTCGAAAACAAACTGAAGCGCGGTCGTGATCGATGCCGCGACGAAACCCTGAAGCGCTAGCCGTGCGGCAAGACGCCGGGCCTCTCGTGCTCCGGTCTCAGGGCTGTCCAAGAGAGCTGGCACGAGCGTAAGGTCGGTGTCGGACCTGTTTTCCCGCAACTGGTTCAGAAGTCCTTCCAATCGCTTCAAGCCGTCTACAAATCGGATGGCAGCCGCATCTTCGGGGTGCCCTGTCAGGTGGTTCCGATCGACCAATAGGTCGTCCAGCGCCGTGATCGTCATGCGCTCGGACGGGAACGCGATGGGCGACGCATCCTCCAGACCCTCGGTCAGCGCATCGATAGTGGAACCGACGCGCGGGTCGGCACTGAGGGACGTTCTCGCAGACGGTGTGAGCGCGTTTGCCGCTTCGGTGATGCCACGCTGCGTTATCATCATCCTGTAGCACACCGCGATCCGGGCCCGCAGCCTGGTGGTGATTCGCGGCCGCTCGTTGGATGCAACAGAAAAGAAGGCCTGGTAGGTCAGCCAGCGACGCCTGACTTGATCTGCCGCAGCGGCCTCATCAATCGGACCTGCGTCAGCGCGCAGCGTCCGCAGCTGATCAGCCAGCACCTCGAGAAACCAGCGTTCCTCTGCATGAAACGCGTCGATCACCGACACCCTGATCGTCAGGAAGCGCACCACGAATGTGGTAACGAGGGCGATGAGGGCGGCGATCGGAAACCAGAAGCCAGCTTCAAAGGTCGGATTGGTGATCACGAAGATCACACCGAACAGTGCCGTCAGGATGCCGAACTTTGCGGTGTTGGGGCCCCAGCCTCGCACGTAGATGCCGATGGCGATCAGGAAAACCCAAAGGATGGCGACCGGCCGGTCCCCGTAGCCCCACGACCCAGGCCCAGCCAGTCCCACCGCAGACACCAAGCAGAAACTGGTGATGGCAATCAGTCTGAACCATCGCAACTCGGAACGATAGTTGGCGGAGGGGTGGAGGATAAAAGCGTTGAGGGTCGTGATGGCAGCAACTGTGGCCAGTGCGTGGGTGAGATCCGGTGCCGACTTGGCCGCTTCGAACCAGTTAGAAAACCATTCCACCTGTGCTAGG
>CAKZYH010000382.1 GCA_937884725.1 uncultured Paracoccaceae bacterium | reverse complement strand
GCTTCAAGTCATCGTCTGACGCAATTGCCTATCCGCCCAAGATTCTGTTTGAGCCATCCCTCGAAGGTTATGTGAACCTCTTCACAGTCCAAACGCGCCAGACCGAAGAACACCTGGCCGCCAACCCGCCCACCAATTGGTACGAGGAGATCGTCCACGACAAAGGCATGGTGATTGCCGGCGCGTCCCGCTATGGCGAGCGGTTCATGAACTCGGTCATCATCGGCTTCGGCGCCACGTTCTTGTCAGTATTCCTGGGCACGCTCGCAGCCTACGCCTTCTCTCGGTACAGAATACCGCTGAAGGACGACTTGCTATTCTTCATTCTGTCGACACGCATGATGCCACCCATCGCGGTCGCCATCCCAATCTTTCTGATGTTTCGCTCCGCCGGCCTGAGCGATACCCACGCCGGCATGATACTTCTCTACACCGCGGTGAACCTCTCGCTCTCCGTCTGGCTCCTCAAAGGTTTCATCGACGAAATCCCGCGCGAATACGAGGAAGCCGCCCTGATCGACGGCTACACGCGCTTTCAAGCCTTCTACAAAGTGGTCTTACCGCAAGCCGCCACCGGTATCGCATCGACAGCCATCTTCTGCCTCATCTTTGCCTGGAACGAGTACGCTTTTGCCGTCCTCCTCACCAGCGGAACAGCACAAACAGCGCCACCGTTCATCCCCACAATCATCGGCGTGACCGGCCAAGACTGGCCGGCCGTTGCCGCAGGCGCGACCATCTTCCTTGTTCCGGTCATGGTGTTCACCATCCTCCTGCGCAAACACCTCCTGCGCGGCATCACGTTCGGAGCGGTCCGCAAATGAGCGAGTTCGTGACCGGATTGTTCCGATGGCGCCGTCGCCCTTGGGAAATGGTGGCGAGCATTCTCATCGCGACAGGCGTGATCATGCTCATGCAGCCCTTCGTGCTGTGGGCGTTCAGCTACTCGTTCATTGTCACGCTGGTGGGCACGGTCATGTTCATCGTCGTCAGCCATTTTCCGGAGTGAGAAATGGCTGAAATCCGCATCCAAAACCTGCGCAAAAAATTCGGCTCCTTCACCGCTGTTCAATCCTCAACGTTTACGATTCAGGACGGTGAGTTTTTCATGCTTCTCGGCCCCTCCGGCTGCGGAAAAACCACCACGCTGCGCATGATTGCCGGCCTCGAGCTCCCAACATCAGGCGAAATTTTCATCGACGGAGAAGAAGTCGGCCAAAAACGCGCGAGCCAGCGCGATATCGCCTTCGTCTTCCAAATGTTCGCGCTCTACCCGCACATGAACGTGCGCAAAAATATCAGCTATCCGCTGGTCAGCCAGGGCATGAAGCGGGCGGACATCCAAGCGAAAGTCGCCGAAGTCGCCCGCATCCTCGGCATTGAGGACATCCTCGACAGGCCGGTCGGCGGTCTCTCCGGCGGCGACCGCCAGCGTGTCGCCCTCGGTCGCGCCATCGTGCGCAACCCAAAATGCTTCCTCATGGACGAGCCGCTTGGCGCCCTCGACGCCGAGTTCCGCGAGCGTATGGCCGAAGAACTGCGCGCCCTCCACGACCGAATGGGCGCCACCACAGTTTACGTCACACACGACCAACTCGAAGCCATGCAGATGGGCGACAAGATCGTGGTCATGAACCACGGCGTCATCGAACAGTTCGGCGAGCCGCAAGACATCTACGATAAGCCGGCAACAATGTTCGTTGCCGAATTCATCGGCTCCCCACACATGAACTTCCTCAAGTTCAACGGCCGCGCCGGGCCAGGTGCCACAACGATAGAACTCCACCAGCAAACCGTCGGCATGCCGTGCCTCCACGAAGCATTTGACGGCGACATGATCTACGGCGTGCGCCCCGAGCATGTCCGGCTGTCGGACAGCGCCGGTTACCGCGGAGAAATCACCGCAACCGAATACCTCGGCACCACACAAATCGTGACGCTCAAGACCCACAACGGCGAAGTCAAAGCCCGCATAGCGTCAAGCGAGCATGCCAGCGTGGGCGAAACCGTCGGCCTAGACTTCAACGCCTCGACCGTCACCGTGTTCGACACGCAAACAGGCCGCGCCATCCGCTCCGATCTTAACGACGGGGTCATGTCCCATGGCTGACGTCACCCTGCGCAACGTCAAAAAATCCTTCGACACGACGGTCGCCGTCGATGACGTCAATCTCACGGTCAACGACGGCTCGTTCGTCGTGCTGCTCGGACCGACCGGCGCCGGCAAAACCACGACCTTGCGTCTCATCTCGGGCCTTGAGCGCCCCGACAGCGGCGACGTCCTCATCGACGGCCGCTCGGTCATCAATGAACCACCGGCGCAGCGCAACGTGTCGATGGTCTTCCAGCAGTATTCGCTCTATCCGCACATGACCGTGCGACAAAACCTTGCCTTCCCGCTCCGCTCGCCGATGCTGAACACCCCCAAGCATGAGGTAAAGCGCAAGGTCGAAGAGGTCGCGGACGTCCTGCAAATCGCCCACAAGCTTGAAAACAAGGCGACCGCGCTCTCAGGCGGCGAGATGCAGCGCGTGTCCATCGGGCGTGCTCTGGTCCGCAACCCCTCCATCTACCTGATGGACGAACCGCTCAGCTCGCTCGACGCCAAGCTGCGCGCCGACCTCAGGATTGAGCTCAAGCGCATCCAGGCCGATCTCGGCGCCACCATCCTCTACGTCACGCACGACCAAATCGAAGCGATGACAATGGCAACAAAGGTCGGCGTGCTCGACCAAGGCCGCCTCGTGCAGTTCGGCGTCCCCCGCGACATCTACGAAAACCCTGTCAGCCTCTATGTCGCCGCGCGCCTCGGCCTGCCGCGCATCAATGCGTTGCCCGCCGACCTTTTCGCCGGCGCCCCCACTGGCGCAACAACCGTCGGGCTACGGCCAGAACACATCCAGCACGGCGAAGGAAAGCCATCCCAGGAGGTGCGGATCGAGCATCTGGGGGACCAAACGCGCCTGCATCTCACGCTGGACGGCCACGAGATCGTCACGCTAACCGACGTCCACACCGCGCTGCAGCCCGGCGACACGGTCGCCATCCAGCCCCGTAACGCACTCTATTTCGACGCGGCAGGCGACCGGATCGCCTGAGGAGGAACGCCATGAGACAGTTCATCAACACCAAGGAGACCCTGGTTACAGAGGCGATCGACGGGACCTTGCGGACCGCAGGGGGACGCCTCGCGCGGCTCGATGGCTACCCGCACATCAAGGTCGTCGTGCGCACGGACTGGGACCGGTCTAAGGTGGCACTGGTGTCAGGCGGCGGCTCTGGCCACGAACCCAGCCACGCCGGTTTTGTGGGGCAGGGGATGCTGACCGCTGCCGTGTGCGGTGAAGTCTTTGCCTCCCCTTCCGTTGACGCCGTGCTCGCCGGCATCCTCGCCGTCACGGGCAAGGCCGGCTGCCTTCTCATCGTGAAAAACTACACCGGCGACCGCCTCAACTTCGGCCTTGCGGCGGAGCGCGCACGGGCGCAGGGCCTCAAAGTCAGCATGGTTGTGGTCGATGACGACATCGCGCTGCCGGACCTGCCCCAACCCCGAGGTGTTGCAGGGACGCTCTTTGTGCACAAAATCGCCGGTGCCATCGCCGAACAGGGCGGTAACCTGGAGGCGGTGACCGAAGCCGCGGAGCGCGTTGTCAAAGGCGTCGTCTCCATCGGCATGTCGCTCGACACCTGCACCGTGCCAGGATCGCCCAAAGAGGAGCGTATCCCCGACGGCAAGGCGGAGCTTGGCCTCGGCATTCACGGCGAAGCCGGCATCGAGCAGGTCGATTTCTCCACCGCCCACGATGCCATCGAGATGGTTGTGGACCGCCTCGCCCCGCAGATCGGGCCAGGGCCGCACGTTGCCCTCCTCAACAACCTTGGCAGCGCGACACCGCTGGAGATGGCAGTCCTTGCGGAAGAACTCACCCGTTCGCGCATCGGCGAGCAAATCCAATGGCTTGTGGGTCCAGCATTGTTGATGACCTCGCTCGATATGCGCGGTTTCTCGGTCTCCATGCTCCCGGCCACCAAGGCAGACGAAAGCGCCCTTGTGGCGCCTGTTGCGCCTTGGGCCTGGCCGGGCTGCCTCGCGGTTGGCGACATCGCGATTGAGCCGTTGCCGGACGGTCTCAGCCCCATCCAGCCGATCCCGTCCCAAAACGACGAGACGCGCGCCTTCATCGAACGGTGCTGCACCATCCTGATCGCGGCCGAGAAAGACCTCAACGCGCTCGACGCCAGATCAGGCGATGGCGATACCGGCAGCACCCTCGCGACAGCCGCCCGCGCGCTGATCGACGCGCTCGACCGGCTCCCGCTCGCCGACCAAACCCAGCTTCATCGGGCGATTGGCCTCGAGCTCAGCCAGACCATGGGGGGCTCCTCCGGCGTCCTCCTCGCGATCTTCTTTGCCGCGGCGGGCGACGCCTCAGCCGCCGGAAAAGACCTCATCGGCGCGCTGAAGGCCGGACTTGATCGCATCCAGCAAGTCGGCGGCGCACAACCTGGTGACCGGACAATGATCGATGCCCTCGCGCCCGCCCTGGACGGGCTGCCCACCGGGCTCGACGCAGCGGCGCGGGCGGCAAGGTCAGGCGCTGACGCCACAGCGAATATCACCCGCGCCAGGGCCGGCCGCGCCAGCTACCTCTCCGAAAGCAGCCTCGCTGGCCACAACGATCCCGGCGCCGAGGCTGTCGCACGCCTTTTCGAACAGCTCTCGGGCGCCACAGCGCCGGCATAGCGAGCGGCCAAACCACCGCAGATGGTGCAAGCCTGCCGCGTCGATTACTTGAAAGCGCGGGCGCGCAGTGCAAATGCACTCGCAACCGCCAAAACCAGCGCAATCGCGCCGAACAGCAGGAACGTGCGCTCCGCCAGACGCTCCAGAAGGACGGGGAACACATCGTTCATCGTGCCCGCAAGAAAGATGAACACCAGATTGTAGAACGCCATTCCCATCACGCGGATCTCGTCAGTCAAAAAGCTTGGTAGCAACTGGAAGACGGTCGTGCGAATGCCAAAGGCAAACGCCAGCTGAAGCAAACCCAGCAGAGCAATCGCGACAACACCGTCCGCCAAGAAGAGCGCGAACAAACTGAAGCTTGCCACCAGCAAACTGCCGGTGAGAACAAGCGGCGTCTTACCCCGATGGATGGGGATGAGCGCCACAAAGCCAACCGCGAAGCCGGCAATCGTGAAGACGATCATCAGCTCCAGCACCGTGGCGGTGTCGGCAATCCCAAATCCTGTCATGAGAAGTGGGCCGTAGCCCGACACCAGGGCGCCGCCGCTAATCGTCCCCGCCAAAACGATGACTATGCCGAGGAGGAGGTTGCGCATCACGTGCCGGTCATGCAGCACGGCGCGCACGGTGCCGAGCCACGACCTGCCGTGCGATGCGGGATCCAACGGCTCAAGCGTCAACCCGTAGTGCGCAGCAGCGCCCGTCGCCGCCTCATGATCACCGCGTATTTGGTGGAAGGTGGGCGATTCCGGCAGCCCGCCAAGCCCAACCAACTGCACTAGCGCGGGCACCGCCGCCAGCATGATGACTATCCGCCAGCCATCCCCTTCGACGAACGCGATGCTGAGGCCAAGCTCGGCCACATACCCCGCGCTCACCCCAATCATGACGCTCGACAGAAGTGTTGCCCGTCGCACCGGCGTGGCGATTTCGGCCACAAACACCAGCGCCATCATGAAGGTGAGACCCGCCACACACCCGGTGATGGCCCGCTCGGCAAACACAACAGCAAAGGATGGATCCAACAGCAAAATGAACGGCGCGACGCTCAAAATCGCGGCGCAAATCATCAGCACCCTGCGCCGCCCGATCCGGTCCGCCACCGGCGCCAGGCAAACGCCAACAATCTCGGCATAGTCGAAGACAGCGATTAAATGGCCAAGCTGCGCGTCGCTAAGGTCAAACGCTCCTTTGATCTGCAACATGACGCCGCCATGGACGCCCGCGTTGTAGCCATAGATCAGCCCGCTCGCGACCGCGCCGAACAGCAGAATCTGAAGTGTCGGTGGAGCCGGCTTGCTCAAGCGACGGCCGCCACTGCGTGCACCTTCGTCGCCGGGCGCTGAGCCTGGCGCGCCGCCCAAAACGGCGCATCTGGCCAGTGGCGCTCTTGCGCAAAGCAACGGTCAAGCATCGCTACGTGCATGTCATGCTGGCGCGCTATCTCGTCGGAGTACCCACAGTCCGTCACATCGGTCCCCGCGCAATAGGCGGCAGCCAGACGCCCAGCATGGATCCCGGTCGTAAGGCCAAGGCTCATCCCCATCGCCGATAGCGGATCAACGGTCATCGCGGCATCGCCGCATGCCACCCAGTCCGCCCCGTGGGCGGGGGCAAGGTGCTGGACATGAGCTGGTCGTGTGATGGGCGAGGTCCAACCACCGGCGTTGCTCAGGCGCTGTCGCGTATGCCGTGTGCGCGCTAAAGCCTCATGCCAGCGATCCGGGCTGTTCAGAGCACCGCCGGTCAGGATCGCTGCATCTGTGAACAATGCGGCCACCAGTCCGTTCCCTGGCACGGCCGCCGAGTACCACCATCCCTCTGGCGCCGTCTCCACCAAGACCCCGCCCGCATCGGCGATGTCTTCGCCAAGGGCAGCCCTCGCCGTGGACCAAATCGCAACGGACCGATGCGTGGTGTGAACGCGTGCACCGGCCGCGCGGGCGAACCGAGCCCCCGGCCCACTCGCGTCGATCAAGAAACGCGCTGACTGAGCAGGCTGCTCATCGCTATCGAAGGTTAGCGCCCAGCCGTCATCGTGCTTGCGCGTACTGCGCACTGCGTGGAGTTGGAGCGTGGCACCACATGCACTCGCCCGTTCGCGCAAAGCGGTCTCAAGCCCCTGCCGGTCCACATGCAAGGCAGGTTGGCCCATGGCAAAGATCAGCGGCCATTCGGTCAGTTGATCCGAACCCCAAGCCGCCGACATGGCATGGGACGGCCTGTGAACGGCCCCGACCGTTTCAGCGCTGAGCCCCAGATAAGCCAGCAGCTCCCCGGCCCCCGGCTGCAACATCTCACCCGGCTTTCGGTTCGGCGGCGCCCGGTCGATCAGCGCCACTCTGAGCGAGGTGAACGCGCACAGCGTGATCGCCGCCGCACAGCCTGCCGGACCCGCCCCCACTACAGCAACATCAACGCGATCAGGTAGGGTCACAGCCACAGTCTACTTGCGGCCCACATAGTAATGAAACGGCATCGCTTTCCGCCCAAGGTCTCGTTCGTGCACCTCCTCTGTCGGTGCATCGGTGCGCAGCGTGCCGTCCTCGCCGAACTCCACCTTTGCTGCCCGGAATTTTGAGTAATTCCGTTCCACCTCCACAAAGAACGGATAGTCCTCCCGATCCTCGCCAGTGGTGCGGTTGCTGATAAAGGCCAAGTAACGCCATGCCAAAATCGCCTGCAGGAACGTATTCACCCCCCGCTGGTACGGCGCCCGCGCCCCCATGCTGATGTCTCCATCGAGCGATTGCGCATCGACGCTGTCCGCACCGCTGTAGACAAACATCGGGCTTTGCGGCGGCCACCACACCGCCGAAAAGGTCGGCGGCGCTGGCAAATGCTCCACACCGCTGCCATCGGAGAGTTTGTTCACCAGCGGATCGGTGAAGTTCACCGGCTGCGCCCCGCACAAGAAGAAGTCGGCCTGCCAAGGCACCGCCATCCGCTTGGTGAGGTCACCCGGCTGGCAGCCACCGCCCTCGCATTCGTCGCGATCCGGGTCGAGCCCGTCTTCTGCGATGACCTGCGGGTCAAACACCTTGATCCGATAAGGGTCGTCCTCGTGAAACAGCGCCGGATTTCGCATCGACCACGTCACCTCGATCCCAGGCGACATCGGCGCGCCGACACAGTTGCCGACGGCAGCGCGATCGAGCGGATGGGGCTCAAAAGCGGTGCGCCGCGGTCCACCCCGTTCAAACTTCCCCTCCGCCCACTGCGCAAAGAAAAAGTGCTGCGTTGGCGTCAACGAGACAAACTTTGAGATGCCGTAGTTGTTGACCGAGTTGCTACCAGAATTCAGCGGCATAAGCGGGAAACCATCATCGGCGAACAACTGCTGATGCTGCGCCGAGAACTCCCAATCGCGTTCCATGCCGGGATCCCGCAAGTACGAGAACCAGCGCATGCGATGGGAACGGTTGGCCTCGCTGTTGTTGGCGGTATCGAACCGTGGCGTCGCAAAGGCGACCATAGGCGCCACATCCACGGTCCACTGATAGCTGCGCATCCGATCAAAGATCGGCCGGATGTGCCGATCATAATCAACGATGAAGTCGCGATTCCAAGCCCCCGCGCTGACATCGAAAATCTCGGGCGCGGCCCCTTTGTGGCGGACCGCCCCATCGTAGAGAATATCGTCAAGCGTGGTAATGTTGATGAGCTCCGGCGCCACCTTCGGCGGACCGGTGATCACCCAAGCCTCAAGGGTCACGCTCTCCCCGGAGGTGAACGTGATGGTCGCGTGGACCGAGCCGTCGGAAATGTCGTCAAAGAAACCGTCAGCGCCAGCGAAGGATTCAATCCCCTTCGCTTTCGGCCCGCCAGCGCGCCCGTATCCGCCCAGAACGACCAGACCACCGGCGGCGTCCATCTGCATATGGCCTAACGAATCAATATTGTACGGGTATAGCCGATCGCTGTCATAGCCCAACTCAGCACTAACCCCGCTGGGACCAGGAAACGAGATGTGCGCATAGGGCGCCGCCGGATCCGGATTGGCATCAAAGGTCTCCGTGACGCCGGGCTCTTCAACGCTCCGCGGCCCCGGATCGACAATCAGAAGCTCGCGCCGCCTCTCTTTACCCTCAATGCTCGCGTTGCGCCGCGGCGTGCCGGTCGCGGCATAACTGTTGTCCGCGCCCATCATGAGGTTGCCGCTGAACTCGGCAAAGTCGAACCAAGCCGCCTTCTTGTTGGCCATATGTACCGACCAGCGAATACTTGCGATATCAGGGTCACTCAGACGAACCGGCGTCGAGGCTCCAGCACCGTCATCGCGGAAAACCTGAAACCGCGCGGCTTGGCGCCGGACCTGCCCGATTGCGTCCTTGAAGTGGGACACCGGAACGGGGTCCGCTATCCCAGTGGGATCAAACTCCGTCGGCAACCCACCTATGGCGCTAGGCCCCACATAAAAGCTGCCCGGATGGGCAAAGGGATCGGGCAGGTTCGATCCAGAATCCCCCACGCGCGCCACGCCAATCGCGGGGTGGATCTTAAACCCGCTCGGCGCACGTACCGCGACACCATCAGTACTCGCGGACGCTTGATGGCTTCCCGCCATGAGCGCGCTCCCCGCTGCACCGGACATCAACCCCAGAAAGTCGCGCCGCGATCCCGCCATAGCGACACCCCTTTCGCCAAACACTTACATTGTCTGCAGACGCTAGTCGGCCTGCCTCAAGCGAGCAATTGATCGCTCTCCAAACCGGCGTGAAGCCTGAGCTGCGGCCAAAGGGCAATACTGTGATCGCGAACACAGACTCGCGCCCAGTCTCGGTCAATATCAGCATCACGATGTTGAACAGGACGCGGCCGAGACCCCGACGGTCACAGCACCCAAGCTGGCTCACCGCGACAACAGAACGATTGGAAGTACAATGAGCAACATGATGAAACAGCAGGGCAAGTCCGGTGCAAAACCAGTTGTGGCTGCCTCGAGCGCCGCCGGTATGGGCTTTTTCAAAGACGGCGGCATGCCGCAGGTGAAACCCGTGGCCAGCGTTGCAGCCGGTGCGAAGTCGTCCGGCATGCCGCTGATCAAATCTCTCGCCAGCGTTGGAATGGGCACGAAGTCGTCGAGCTTCCCGCCGGTCAAAGCCGTTGCCGCTGTGGGTATGGGGCGCAAGTCCTTTGACCGGCTCCCGCTCCGGGAAGTTCCTGTGGCATAAACCGACTACTGAGGGCTTGCGTCACAACAGCTTCATTGGAAGTTTCGTCGCTGATCCACGGAGAGCCCACGCGGTATGGCTGAGCAGACCACAGAACCGCTCGTCCGGTTCTACAAAGCACATCCAGACGTTCCGCCCATCGCATGGGCGGATCGTGCTGCGCTCGGGACCATGCCCGCTTCAGCGTTCCAATACTGCGAAGCCCTGCGCGTGGCATCCGCCTTTGGCTGGTACGTGTTCCCGCCGCGGTCCATCAGCCTCACCTTCGATGGCACCCAAGTTTACATCTACGAGAATGACGATTGGGTGCTGATAAAGTCCCAT
The DNA here is from genome assembly GCA_937884725.1 of uncultured Paracoccaceae bacterium. Taxonomy (GTDB): domain Bacteria; phylum Pseudomonadota; class Alphaproteobacteria; order Rhizobiales; family Amorphaceae; genus Acuticoccus. The sequence continues at coordinate 2,090 of CAKZYH010000382.1, read as the reverse complement.
CGCTTCGATGACGGCTTCGCAGACGTCTGGAACAGTCACGCCCCCGAGCATTTCCAGGACAAGGAACCCCCCTTCATCTCCACTGTCCCAGGAGCTGGGTTGGTCCAAATCTTTTCAGGTTATTTTGTGGAGACTGCACCTGGTTGGAGTTTGTTGATCCGCGGACCGGCCAATCTGCCGCGTCGGGGGTTCGATTGCTTTGAAGGGATCGTCGAGACCGACGAATTCAAACCGTCACCACTATTTATCAACTTCAAGATCGCGATGACTGGCAGCGAGGTGTATATCCCGCAGGAATGGCCGTTGTTTCAGGTCCAGCCAATTCGCCGCGAAAGCTATGTGAGGGGAGGGGGCGCGGCTGAAGTGGTGGAAGGCCTCAACCATCCCAAATTCCCCTTCGATTGGGACGGTGTTGACAACACACTGCATGTCCTGGGCGACAAGAACCGGCCGCATCAGATGGGCAGCTACGGCGCCGGTCGCCGCAAACGGGCCAAGGCGGAACAGCGTTCAGCCGATACCCAAAACGAAAAGTAGCGCCTGCCAGCAATGTGACGGGCGACAAAGCGTGACCAGGCGACCCGCATCGGAAACCCAGTGATCACGCGGTCCGGCTATCCGCATTCTCCAACGAGGCTGCTAAAACCTCGCCAAGCGTCACCAGCGCCGCAACGTCCTTCGGGTTGTAGAGCGCCCGCCGGACCCGGATCCGAAACCCGCCGGTGGTGCGCGACACAATGGGCTGTTTCATTTCGGCCAAACCCTCGCGGGCGGCGGTAAGCGCACCATGCCGGATCAGTGGATCGAGTGCGTGCCGCGCTTCTGGCGTTGCAAACAGCGTCCCGCTGGTCGCGTCCACCTCGCTCACATGGGCAAGACGGGCGACATCACCGCCGGCCTCGTCGATCCCCAAGATGAGCTTGCCCAAAAATCGGGAGGCGAAGTTCTCCATCACCATCGACGCGAACTGCGCGGCCTGCGCAGGGATGGCGGGACCGAGGATGACTGCGCCCTGGGGGAGAGCAAGGTCTGGCCGGTCAAACCGGGTCCAGCGTGTTGTGGAGCCACCGGTGTCACTTGAGGAATTGCTGTAGATGGAAACGGTCCAGCGTGCCGCCGGGTCAGACAAGGTCAACGTGCTCCCGCGTCCAGCGCTTGCCCTCTCATAAGCGTATCGCCAGCCATTGCGCGCCGCCATCATCTCGAGCGCCTTGCGCTGGCGCGATCCGGACGAAATCGCCAGCACCAACAGGGCGCTGCCAACCAGTGCCGCGACGACCAGCAACGCGATCATCCACAGGTTCTCTCCAGCCATGAACGCATCGCCTCCTCAGCGGTGAGCCCAAAGTGTTCTAACGCGGAACCTCGCGGCAAGCGACGCGGAACATCTTGCTGTGTGCGGCGCGAGCCAAACAATGGCGCGGGGCGCCGCTAGACGATGTTGAAGTCGTCGCCGTTGAGTTGGACGGTGCTGGTCGGATCGACTTCGTCATAAACAAAACCGCCGAGAAGGACTGTCTCGCCAGCGGGCACGTCAAACCGCTCTGTTTTCCCGCTCCAGGGCACCACATCGAAAGTGTTGCCAACGAAGTCGAAGCCCCAGACTTGACCTTCACGCACGTCCGCTTCGCTGCCGGCCAAGAACTCGAGGACTAGGTCGTCGAGGTTCTCCAACGGGGTGGTTCCGTCATTTGTGATGTAAATCTCGACCGTACCGCCAGACGACCAGCTGTTGAGCTGCTGTACCGAGAGGGTAACGTTATCGAACGCGGAGCTGTCGCCGCCGCCCGTGCTGCCATCGCCGCCGGTGCCACCGCCAACGTCGGTGCTGCCATCGCCACCGTCACCGCCAGAGCCGCCACCTCCGCCGCCGCCCGTGCTACCATCGCCGCCGGTGCCGCCATCACCGCCGCCGCCCGTGCTGCCGTCGCCGCCGGTGCCACTGCCAACGTCGGTGCTGCCATCGCCACCGTCACTGCCGGAGCCGCCACCTCCGCCGCCGCCTGTACTGCCGTCACCGCCGGTGCCACCGCCGACGTCGGTGCTGCCATCGCCACCGTCACCGCCAGAGCCGCCACCTCCGCCGCCGC
>CAKZYH010000381.1 GCA_937884725.1 uncultured Paracoccaceae bacterium | reverse complement strand
GCAACGGGCCTTAAGTTTCGGTGTACCGCAGGGCTGGGTTCGGAACAGCTCTGCGAGTGCGTTTGGGTCCTCCTCATCTGTGTTCGATGTACTCAATATTGCCGTATTCCGGCCGTTTTCATGTGACGATTGTCACGGTTTGGCGCGCCTAAAGATTACAAAGGTGTTGGGTATTTGGCGCGCGCGGTTCGGCGGTGAGGTTCGGCTGCTTTGCGGTGTTTTGATGGCGGCCCCGGGGGGATGTCATGGGCTGGCCCGCCTCTGTTTAGGGCGGGAGGCGTCCGTGCCATCCGACATCGATCGCCATCAATGCCTCTATGGCGTCGTGACGCTCAGTCGGGTCATTGCCTGGACGATCGTCTCGGCGCATTCGCTTGCCGACATGGCTGAGGTGTCGATGACCATGCGGTCCTCTCGCCAAGGTTCGAACACCCGCTGTGTGACCGCCTGCCAACTTGGCAAGACGAGACCCTTCACGTCGTTCTTGCGGGTTTCGACCCGTTCGCGGTGGAGCGCCTGATCGGTGCAGATCACTTCGACGTTCAGGATGTTGGCAGCGCTGTCGGCGGCGATTTGGGCCCACAGCTCGCGCGATTCTTTCACCGGATTGACCGTGTCAGCAATCACGTTGAAGCCGAGGCGCAGGTTGTCTGCGGCAATGGCGGCGAGCGCCAGATAACCGGCGTCCTCGGCTTGCTTTATGGCGAGGGTACTTCGCTTGAGGGCAGCCTCGACCGAGTCAACACGCAGATGGATTGCGTTGGCGCGCGCCGCGACACAGCGGGCGAGGGTTGTTTTTCCAACGCCGGGAAGGCCGGAAAGGGCGATGAGAGCCACCATGGCAGGGGCGTACCACGGACTCGCAGCAAAGCGCACCGCGGACGGTGACTTTGAGCCGCGTGCGGACGTCCGTATACTCGGCGCTGCTCACTGGTCGTGATGCGGTGTTTCAAGCCATGCGTCTTGGACGGGACGGAAAACGTCGCGTCAGTTTAAAATGCCGCGTGCCGTGCGTCAGTCGTGAGGCGAGGAGCGCATCAACCGCAATTGGAGTTCGCCGCATGAATGTCCGACGCAAAAGACTTCAGGCACTTTGGCTGTGCCTTTTGATTTGCATAGTCGCCCCGCCGAGCAAGGCAGTTGCTCAACAACAATGGACGCCTGAACGTAGTCTTGACGTTCGACGCCTCTCAGACGTGAGCTATTCGCCCGATGGAAGCCAGATACTCTACGGGATTAATAGTATAGACTTGTCGGCCGATGCTTATCTCGTCGAATATATCATATCGGACAGGGACGGTGAGTCTGGCCGCACAATCCTCAAGCCATCCGCTCATATCTCGGCAGCCAAGTGGTCGCCCGATGGCCAGTCTGTGGCCTATATCTCCTCCGAGACCGCGACGGCCAATCTGTGGCTCGTCAATGTCGACGGCAGCGATGCCCGGCAACTGACAGATCTGAAGCAAGATGTGACGAGCTTTCGGTGGGCTCCCGATGGTCATTCGATCGCATTTACGATGCTGGACGGCGAGGATGGGACGCCCGTCATCGACTCTGACGTGTTTGCCAAGAATAGGTTGTGGGTCGTCCGACTGGATGACGACAAACATGCTGGTGAAGTCGTCAACCTCACCGCTGATCGACCGTTTTCAGTGAGCGGCTGGACGGGGCCTTTAGTTTACGACTGGTCACCCGACAGTGGCAGTATCGCTTTCGCGTATCAGGAGCGGCCCGGGTTGCAGCCGATGACTGAGGCGCAGGTCGCCACTGTCGATGTGCGCAGTAAGGTCCTCACCCGGATCGACATCGGTAATGATAATTGGAAATATTTCCCGAGATATTCCCCCGATGGAAAATGGTTGGCTTTCGTCAACGCGCCTGGTGAATTCAAATGGTCGTTCCTTTGGGATATCGTGATCTGGTCCGTCGAAGATGGTCGCGCAGTGACACTGCCGCCATCGAAGAACCGCTTCCCTTTCATTTGGGAGTGGGCCCCAGATTCGGAGAGTTTGTACTATCTTGAGAATGACCGGGTGACCTACTCGTTGTACCGGATGCCGATCGACGGCGGTTCATTCACAAAGGTCTTTGGCAGTCCAGGCGACCTAAGTGTTCCCGGGCTTAACACGTATCTCACATCGTCTTTTATTGATGTGAGCCCGGATGGCACCGAATTCGCCTATATCGGTCAGACCTCCGATACGCCGCCGGAGATTTATGTTTCTGCAGTTGAAGAGTTCTCACCGATCAAGGTGACGCGCACCAATGATGAGTTTTTAGATGTCCCGACAGGCAAGACCGAGCTCATAACGTTCAAATCGCTCGATGGTACCGAGGTGGAGGCGCTTCTCTCATTCCCGATCGATTATCAGGAAGAGCGGCAGTATCCACTTGTTGTTCAGATCCATGGCGGTCCAAATGCTGTGGACTTCAACGAATATTTGCCGTTGATGAGGTACTTTGCCACTCCGTCATACCTAGCGAAAGGATACTTTGTTTTGCGTGTGAACTATCGCGGAACTCTGGGGTATGGGCAGAAGTTCCGAGAGGATTTGATCGGTCAGTTTGGGATCTTAGACTACCAGGATATAATGTCCGGCGTTGATCACGTGATTGATGAGGGCCTTGTTGATCCGGAGCAGATGTTTCTCATCGGCCAGAGCAACGGTGGCACGCTGACAGGCTGGATTATTACTCAGACCGATCGTTTCCAATCCGCTTGTCCTATCGCCGGCGAAACAGACTATATCAGCTTGGAAGGCACCAACGGTTATTTCCAGACAAGCTGGTATCTCGGCGGGCGCTTCATCGATCACTTGCAGCGGTTCATCGATCGGTCGCCGATCTTCCATGTGAAAAACGTAAAGACTCCGACCCTCATTCAGGGCGGGTTGCTGGACGATAACGTTCCACACACTCAACTCCAGGAATTCTACAGAGCCCTGAAACGAGTCGGTGTCGATGTGCGCTTGGTCGGATATCCAGGCGCCGATCATGAGTACTATCGGCCTGATTTATACTTGCGGCTGCTGAAATCCTGTCTCGATTTCACTGTTGAGCATACGAAACCGTGAATTCACGGCTAGCAGTGCGCGCTAGGCCCACGGAGGCGATCCGGTACAGTGGAGCGGTCTAAGACGCTCGTGAGTTTGATTGGTTGTTTGACGGGGCCGGGCTAGCGTGTGGTCTTGGCTGTCATCACGCGTCAGTGAAAAACCGCCTGGCCGCAGCTTCTTTGAGGCTGTGACCAGGCGGTTTGTTGTGTGTCACCGGTAAGGGCCTAAGCACGAGGCTTGGTGCCGGCTTTTCTTTCGCGCATGCGCCGGACAAGGGCGGCGTCTGCTACCTTGGCGCGTTCAGCTTTCAAGCGTTCCACGCGCTGGGAAAGGATGGCTTCAGCGGTAAATAGGTCAAACATCATTCGCCTCCCTGTGCGCTGTCGGACTGGGCAGCGGCTGGTTTAGCGGGTGGTGCGATCCGGTACCGCGATGGGCTACTGGAGTAGCTCACTTTCGGGTTCTGTTTCATGATTTCGCTCCATTCTTTGTGTCCCTAATGTGATCTTATTGGCGTGAGTGCGCTGTGATAGGGGTCACAGAAGAACCGCTTCAGCGTTGGGTTGTGTTCGTTTTTGCGCCGGTGAGAGGAGCCCGGTTGGTGCCGCAATGCGGGAGTTTTGGGGACGAGCATGGATCAGCCTTACCGCACGCGCACAGAGGTGCTGTTTTCGGCGGACGGCAAGAGCGCAACGATCCTACGGCGCGGGCCGAAGCTGCACTTTCACCTGATCAAATGGGGCTTATCCGACGACACCTTTCAGCATGGTCAGTGGATGAAAGGGACTGTGGCGCTGTGGGATCTCAACAGCGCGGGGGACAAGCTCGTGTATTGGGCGCGGCAGTGGCATAGGTCTGCGCCCCAGCATTATGAGGATTGGGAGGCGGTTTACCGGCCCTACGGGCTGGATGATTGGCCGCATGTGAGCGTGCCCGAGGCTCAGGCGCGCAAACGGGGGCGTTTGCCGCGGTTCAATGAAGGGATTTGGACGGCGGTTTCGACGCCGCCGAATTTTTCCGCCTTCGCGATTTGGCCGTGCGCGGGGCATTGGACCGGGGGCGGGTGGTTTGAGGATGACCGCACTCTGATCCTTAACGAGACCGAAAGCGGGTTGCGACCCAAGCTGAACCGGGCGTTGCCGCCCGCTCTAGTGGTGGGGGCCTCCACGCGGCAATTGGGCAAGGAAATGCCGGGACTTGCGGCGCGGCCAGCCTATCGCTTTGTCGGGGCAGATGCTGACCTTGCCGCCGCGCTGCAGGGGCGGGGCGTGCGCTGGCTGGATTGGATTTATCGCATGCCGAAGGGCGACGTTTTGTTTGCCGCTGACGGCTGCATTTTTCGCGCACGGGATGGGGCGCGCAAGAGCGCTGAGCGCGTGGTGCAGAGGGCGGAGCGGCTGATTGATCTGCGCCCGCTGTCGTTCGAATTGGTGAAGCCAGGCCGCGGCGCGTTTGACTGGCCGCTGCGGGTGAGCGGGCCGGCGCCGGGCAAAGGGGCGCGGCGGCGCAAGCCAAGGCGGGGATCGCGTCGGAGGTAGAGTGCTGCGGTGCGTGTGCCCCAGTGGCGCTTTGGCGCTGGCGGGGCTACATCGCGGGGATGAACCAGTTGCACGCCGATTTTCCCGCTGAAGCGCACTTAAAGCCCGAGATTGCGCGGCGGCGCACCTTTGCCATCATCTCGCACCCTGATGCGGGTAAGACGACGCTGACCGAGAAGCTGTTGCTGAGCGGCGGGGCGATCCATGCCGCCGGCGAGGTGGCGGCGCGGGGGGAGCGGCGGCGCACGCGCTCGGACTGGATGGAGATTGAGAAAAAGCGCGGGATTTCGGTGTCGTCGAGCGTGATGATGTTCGAGCGGCAGGGGATTGTGTTCAACCTGCTCGATACGCCGGGCCACGAGGACTTCTCGGAAGACACCTATCGCACGCTGACGGCGGTGGATTCGGCCGTGATGGTGGTGGACGCGGCCAAGGGGATCGAGGCGCAGACGCTAAAGCTCTTTGAGGTGTGCCGGCTGCGGGACATTCCGATCATCACGTACGTGAACAAGGTGGACCGTGAGGGGCAGGATCCGTTCGAGCTGATGGACGAGATTGCCGACAAGCTGGCGCTGGAGTTGTCGCCGGTGACGTGGCCGGTGGGGATGGGCGGGCAGTTTCACGGCTGTTTCAATCTGACGACGAATGATTTTCACCGCACGCTGGGGGATGGGTCGACGCGCTATGGGTCGACGCAGAAGCTGTCGGGTGTGGAGGATGCCGCGCTTGACGAGGTGGTGTCGCCGCAGGTGCTCGATGAGTTTCGCGCCCAGGCAGAGCTTGCGAGTGGGGCAATGCCGGCGGTGGATATGGAGGCTTATCGCGAGGGGCACTTGTCGCCGGTCTTTTTCGGCTCGGCGTTGCGGGACTTTTGCGTGAGCGACCTTTTGGATGGGCTCGCGGCGTGGGCGCCGCCGCCGCGGCCGCAGCCGGCGGGGGACGAGCGGGTCGATCCTGGGGAGGACGATGTGTCGGCGCTGGTCTTTAAGGTGCAGGCGAATATGGACCCGAACCACCGGGACAGGATTGCGTTTGCGCGGATTTGCTCGGGCAAGTTTTCGCGCGGGATGAAGCTCATCCAGGTGGGGTCGGGGAAGTCGCTGGCGGTGACGGCGCCGAGCTTCTTTCTGGCGTCGGAGCGGGAGCTCGCGGAGGAGGCTTGGGCGGGCGACATTATCGGCATTCCCAACCACGGCACGCTGCGGGTGGGCGATACGCTTGCCGAGCGCACGGATCGGCGCTTTACGGGGTTGCCGCGGTTTGCGCCGGAGATTTTGCGCAGGGTGCGGCTGGGCGATCCGATGAAGGTCAAGCAGATGCGCCGGGCTCTGCAGGACCTGTCGGAGGAGGGGCTCGCGCAGGTGTTCCGCACGCACTTGGGCGGGGATCATATCGTGGGCGTTGTGGGGGCGCTGCAGCTTGACGTGATGGCCTCGCGCGTGGCGGCTGAATACAAGGTGAGCATTGATTTTGAGCCGGCGCCTTATGCCACCGCGCGGTGGCTGGCGGGCGATCCGGCGGCGGTGCGCGCGTTTGTGGACGGCAACAAGAGCGTTGTGGCGGACGATGTGGATGGCGATCCGGTGTATTTGGCGCGCAATGCGTGGGAGCTGAATTATACGCGCGAGAAGCATCCCGATTTGCGCTTTGTTGAGGTGAAGGAAATGCACGCTTCGTAGCCGCGTGTCGCGGTCTCCGGGGAGCAACCTCACGTTAGCGGCGATTGTGCGTCATCGCCTCTAAATTGCCTTTTTTAATGTGTCTCGTTGTGATGCGCATCACAGAATTTTCTTGCGAGCGTGAGCATTATTTTTTTGCGGGCTGAAACGCAGTTCGGTCCGGTTCGGATAGCCAAAAACTCCTTTTTTAATAGGGGATTAGCTATGGAAGACGCGTTAGGTTTTCTCGCCGGGGCTTTGGTCCTGAATTCGTTTGCGATGCAATCCATGGTCAAGCTGCGCTACTGCGCGATCGCATCGAACTTTGCGTTCATAGGCTACGGCTTGGTTGCGGAGTTGATGCCCGTGTTCACGCTGCACGCTTTGCTGCTTCCGCTCAACGTGGTTAGTCTTGTGCGCTTGCAGCTGGCCAGAAATGAAGAGCTGCTGACGCGCTGCCCCTTGCGCCAATCGGTGCGTGACGTGCTGCTTTATCGCTACCAGGCGGCGCGTTGATTTAGCCCTCGACCACGCCCGCGGAACTGCGGTTTCAAACCCGACCGGCGTGACGCACGTCACAGAATCCCTGTTCGAGAATGAGCATATTTTTGGAGTAGGCCGGAAGTTGATCGGCCTGAGTCAAAACGCTGAATACTCATTTTAGCGAAGGGGATTGGACATGGAAGATGTACTCGGTTTTCTTGCCGCCGCTTTGGTCTTGAAAGCAAACACAATGCAGTCCCTGGTGAAACTTCGAAGTTTGCCATGATGGCGAACATCGCTTTTATCAGCTATGGTTTCTTCGCTGGATTGCTTCCAGTGCTCGCGTTGCATAGTATGTTTCTGCGCCTTAACGCTGTCAGCCTTGCGCGAATGAAGCTGGCAAGTAACGATGAGCTTTTGACTAGGTCACGCCCCCGCCAAGCTCTTCGTGGGGTCCTCATGTATCGCCATCAGGCGGCCCAGTGATTGACTTTAGTCGAGTGGCAGCGCCGTCGTGTTTTTGACCGTTGAGACGACAATACGCGATTGCACGTCGGTGACGAGGTCGGTGGCGAGGAGACGGTCGCGCAGGAAGGCGTCGTAGGCTTTGATGTCCGGCGCCAAGACCTTGATGAGGTAGTCCACCGCGCCCGTCACCCGCTCGCAGCTCACCACCTCGGGCCAGCGGGTCACCATTTTGTCGAACCGGTCCATGTTGTCGCGCGAGGGGACGGCGAGTTTCACCGACGCGTAGGAGACAAAGTCGAGCCCGAGGGCTTCTGGGTCGACCACCGCGACGGTCCGCTTGATGATGCCAAGCTCGCGCATACGGCGGATGCGGCGCCAGCATGGCGTTTGGGACAAACCCACCTCGTTGGCGATCTCGGCGACCGGGGTGGTCGCGTCGACTTGGAGCAATGCTAGGATTCGAAGGTCCATGGCATCGAGAGAATTATTTTCTTCCTTGGCCATTGGTTTGAGAGAATCCTATCAATCTGCGGTCTGTACTGAGCACAAAAAGCAAAAACACGCTGCGCACAACACCATACTCTATACCAATTCCAAGTGGGGGATCAGGGTATGAGCCGCACGGTTAAGTTGGATGACAAGTACGAACTTGATCGTGGGCGGGTGTACCTCACGGGGATACAGGCGCTGCTCCGGGTGGCGATTGATCTGCGCCGGATGGATGAGGCGGCAGGGCTCAAGACTGCGGGCTTTTTTTCGGGCTATCGCGGCTCGCCGCTCGGCGGTGTCGATCAGGAGCTTGTGCGCAACGAGAAGCGCCTGAAGCCGCGCGACATTCACTTCCGCCCCGGCGTGAATGAGGAGCTGGGCGCGACTGCAGTCTGGGGCACGCAGAAGGTGGGGCTGCAGGGCAAGGGCAGCGACTACGACGGCGTTTTTGGCATTTGGTACGGCAAGGCGCCGGGCGTGGACCGCGCGGGCGACGTGCTGAACCAGGCGAACGCCTCGGGCACGGCCGAGCATGGCGGGGCACTGGCGCTGTGCGGTGACGATCTGCTTGCCAAATCATCGCTGCTGCCGGCGCAGTCGGAGTTTGCGCTGCAGCACTTTGAAATGCCCTTTCTCAATCCGTGCGATCTGCAGGATGTGCTGGATTACGGCATCCACGGCATCATGCTGTCCCGGTATGCGGGCAACTGGACCGGCATTGTTTGCGTGGCCGACACCATGGACGCCTCAGGGCTCGTGTCGGTCAACTTGGATCGGCGGGCGATCCTGATGCCGGAGGAGCACAATCCGCGCCGGCGCCATGACATTAACCGGCCGCTGCTGCTTGGTAATCGGCTGGAGACTGAGCAGTTGCTGCGCGATGTCCGGTTGCCGGCGGTGAAGGCTTATGTGCGCGCCAACAAGTTGGACGGTGTCGCGTTTGGCAGTGAGCGGGCGCGCATTGGCTTTGTGGCGACAGGCAAGGCGTATCGCGATTTGCGCCAGGCGCTGGACCTTTTGGGGATTGATGAAGCGCGCGCGGAGGCGATGGGCGTCGCCATCTACAAGGTGGCGATGCCTTGGCCGCTGGAGACTGACGGCTTGATGCGCTTTGCGCGGGGCAAGGAGCGCCTCGTTGTGGTCGAGCACAAGCGGGCCTTCATGGAACCGCAAATCAAAGACGCGTTTTATGCCCTGCCTGATGGCGAGCGGCCGCAGGTGTGGGGCAAGCGCCGGCCGGACGGCGAGGCGTTCTTGTCTGAGGTGCTGGAGCTGCGGGCGCAGGATCTCGTGCAGGCGCTTTTGACAGTCATTCCGGGGGCGCGGGATGACGAGGCCATGGCAGGCGTCGCGAAAGCGATGATTGAGCAGGCGGCCTGGGCGGGCGGTCATGCCGAAGGCGGGCAGCGTACCGCCTACTTCTGCTCCGGTTGCCCCCACTCCACAAGCACGAAAACGCCGGAGGGATCGCGCGCGCAGCCCGGTATCGGCTGCCATGCGATGACTGAAATTTCCGGCAACACCACCGACGGCCAGGTGGCTATGGGGGGCGAGGGCGTGCCCTGGGTGGGACAGCAGCTGTTCAGCCGCGACACCCACGTGTTCGTCAACATGGGGGATGGCACCTACTACCACTCGGGGCTGCTCGCGATCCGCCAAGCGGTGTCGGCGAACGTGCCGGTGACATACAAGATTTTATACAACGATGCCGTCGCCATGACCGGCGGGCAGCCGCTCGACAATCAGCTGAAGGCTGAGGACATCGTGCGCCAGCTGGTGGCCGAGGGTGTTGGCCGAGTCACGCTGGTGAGTGAGACGCCGGAGCGCTTTGACGAGATTGCGCTACCCAAAGGCGTGGACGTGTTTCATCGGGACCATTTGCTGCCGCTCCAGGAGGAGTTGGCGGGATTTAGCGGCGTGTCGGCGATTGTGTACGATCAGACGTGCGCGGCGGAGAAGCGGCGGCGGCGCAAGAAGAACGAGTTCCCTGATCCGGACCGGCGGCTTTTCATTAACAAGCGGGTTTGTGAGGGCTGCGGCGACTGCTCGGTGCAGTCGAACTGCATCGCTGTGGAGCCGGTTGCGACGCAGTTTGGTGAGAAGCGGGCGATCAACCAATCGAGCTGCAACAAGGACTTTTCCTGCGTCAAAGGCTTTTGCCCCTCGTTTGCTTGGGTGGATGGTGCGGCGCTCAAAAAGGCAGGCACTGTTGCGTTTGATGTTGATGCTTTGGCGGCTGAATTGCCGGTGCCGCAGACGACGCTGAGCGGCACGCACAACGTTCTGGTGGCGGGGATTGGCGGGTTTGGCGTCACGACGGTGGGCGCTGTGCTTGCGATGGCTGGGCATTTGGATGGGTTGACGGTCTCCACGCTCGACATGACGGGGTTGGCGCAAAAGAACGGGCCGGTGACGAGCCATGTGCGCTTTGCGCCAGGCGACTGCGATATTGAGGGGCCACGGGTTCCGACCGCCTCGCTCGATACGCTGATTGCGTCGGACATGCTGGTCGCGTGCAACGCCGACAGCCTGTCGATGGTGTCGGCTGACCGCACGCTGGCGGTGGCCAACACGAAGGTGCAGCCGACGGCCGAGTTCGTGCTGAAGCGCGTTCTGTCGTTCAACGAGTCGCGGATGCTCAAAACGCTGGAGGGGGGCGTGAGCCGCTTTGTGCCGGCGGACGTGGCGCACGCGGCCGAGAAGCTGTTTGGCGACCAGATATTCATGAACATGATGCTGGTGGGCGTGGCCTATCAGTCGGGCGGGTTGCCGTTGTCGGCGGAGGCCATTGAAGAGGCGATCCGGCTGAACGGTGCGGCCGTTGCGAAGAACGTTGCGGCGTTCCGGGCCGGGCGCGTGATGGCTGTCGATCCGGCGCGGGTGACGGGCGCCGTTGGCGCGCGGGCGAAGCTTCCGGAGATGACGCTTGAGGAGCGCATTGCGTTTCTGACCGGCGAGCTGACGGCGTATCAAAACGCCCGCTATGCAAAGCGCTTTGCCGATGCGGTTGCCACGCTTTACGCGGCCGATAAGGCGCGCGGGCAAGCCGGTTGGCGGCTGACTTCGACTGCCGTCGAAAGCCTCTACAAGGCGATGGCCTACAAGGACGAGTACGAGGTCGCGCGGCTTTATAGCGATGATGAGTATAAAGCCGAGCTGGCCGCGCAGTTTGAGGACCCGAAAGCGGTGCGGGTCATGCTGGCGCCACCGATGATTTCGCCCATTGACCCGGCGACGGGTCGGCCAAAGAAGCGCGCTTTTGGGCCTTGGGTTTTCCCGGTCCTGCGCGGGCTGGCGCGGCTGAAGGCGTTGCGCGGGACGGCGCTCGATCCGTTTGGACGTACCGAGGAGCGGCGTCATGAGCGCGCGCTGATTGAGATGGCGCTGTCGGACGTGGCGCTGGCGGCGGAGCGGGTGGGCGAGGTGCCTTACGGGTTGCTGGTGGAGATTGTGCGTGTGCCGCAGGCAGTCCGCGGGTTTGGGCCGGTGAAGGCTGAAAACCGCGAGGGCGCGCTGAAAAAGCGGAGTACGCTGATGGCGCAGCTGGAGCGGGCGCGCGCCGCACGAAGCGGGCCGGGGCGTGCGCACGATGTTAGGTTTTTGGAGGCCGCCGAGTAGGGGCAAAGCCCTTGCGGATTCACCCAGCACACTGCGGTTGGCGCGGCCGGCCAAATGAGGCGGTGATTGCTCGTCTCCGGTTTGACCGCTGAACGGCGAAACCCGGCGGCTCTATTTGAATTCGCGTCCGTTCCAGCGGATCGACCACGTTCCACCTCCGTGGGCGAACCCCGTGATTTCCGGTATTTGGCCGGGCCCGACTTCCACACCACCACCGAGGAACTCGTCGGTGAGCTGGAGTAGTTGGCCACGCCGCAGGTAGATGAGGACGGTGCACACCTGCATGCCGCAATTGAGGCTGCGACCGAATTGGCCGCCCGAGGTGCACTCGATCCATTCGTGGGAAATGACGAGGTCCACTTCGCCGTCACCATCAAGGTCGCGCTCGATGAGGCCTTTGGGATCGAGCGACCCGGTGCCCCCGCCGCACGCTTCGGCGATGGCTTCGCCCTGAAGATAGCGCGCAGCGTTGGAACTCTGCGCCGCGGCGTCTTGGGGGACAACGGCTGCGAGCATCGTGGCTGCGGCGACTGTGGTCGTTGCCTTGCTCGCTGCCAGGAGCCGTGTCGGACATGAGAATGCCAAACGAGATGTCATGATGGAGTAAGCCCCAGGTGGCCGCGGAAGCGGTTTTTGATGAAGGTCGCGTCGCGCACTGGGAGTGAGCGTGGGACGGGGACATCCGAGATTTTGATCGTGAGGAAGCGGGGGCCGGCGGCCTTCTCTGCGAGGCGGGCGATGGCGGCGTCCAGCGCGGCGTCGGTGGTGACGGTTTCGGTGTGGTCGAAGCTGCAGGTGGCGGCGACGGCGGCAAGATCGATGCCCTGGCCGGTGTGGCTCGACTGCATGCCGGTTTCGCCGAAGTGCTGGTTGTCGAGGATCACCAGATCGAGGTTGGTGGGTCGCGCGACGGCGATGGTGGCGAGGGCGCCAAAGGCCATCAGCTGTTCGCCATCGCCGGTGATGACGACGACGTGGCGGTCCGGCTGGGCCTGCGCGATGCCGAGGCCCACGAGCGCGGCTGCGCCCATGGCGCCCC
>CAKZYH010000380.1 GCA_937884725.1 uncultured Paracoccaceae bacterium | reverse complement strand
GGCATTCACAATGTATCCAACGCCACGGCCGCCATCGCCGTCGCCGACCGCCTCGGCATCAGCGCCGATGCGATCCTCTCCGGTCTCAGCGCCTTCCGGGGCGTCAAACGCCGCTTCACGCACGTTGGGGAGTGGAACGGCGTCAACATTTACGACGACTACGGCCACCACCCGGTGGAAATCAGCGCCGTCCTCGCCGCTGCCCGCAGCGCCGCTGAAGGCCGCGTCATCGCCGTCGTCCAGCCGCACCGCTACACGCGCCTGCAAAGCCTGTTCGCCGACTTCTGCCGCTGCTTCAACGACGCCGACACCGTCATTGTCGCGGACGTCTTCGCGGCGGGTGAACAACCCATCGAGGGCGCCGACCGCGATTCCCTCGTCTCGGGCCTTGCCACCAACGGACACCGCAACGCCAAGCCGCTGCCGGACCAGTCCGCGCTCGCCGGCATGATCCGCGAGGAAGCCAAACCCGGCGACATGGTCATCTGCCTTGGCGCGGGATCCATCACCCGCTGGGCAGAAGCGCTCCCTGGCGAGCTTGCCGCATGACCGGCGCCGACCTCGCGGAACAGCTTTCGGGCAAAGCTCGCGGCCGCCTCGCGCCGAACCAGAAGCTTGCCAACTTCACCTGGTTCCGCGTCGGCGGCCCCGCTGATCTCGTCTTCACGCCCGCCGACGAAGCCGACCTCAGCGCCTTTCTCAAAGCGGTCCCGGCCGACGTCCCGGTCACCGTCATGGGCCTCGCCTCAAACCTCCTCGTCCGCGACGGCGGCGTGCCCGGCGTCGTCATCCGCCTCACCGGCAAAGGCTTTTCGTCGGTCTCCACCGACGGTCTCACGCTCACCGCCGGCGCCGGTCTCCTCGACGCCAAGGCCGCCCGCGCGGCCGCCGACGCCGGCATCGCGGGCCTCTCTTTCCTGCGCGGTGTCCCCGGCGCCATCGGCGGCGCGCTCAAAATGAACGCCGGCGCCTATGGTGGCGAGGTCAAAGACCGCCTCGTCAGCGCCCGCGCCATCGATCGGCAGGGCAGGGCGCAAACCCTCACCAACGCCGATTTCGGCTACAGCTACCGCCATTCCCAAGCGCCGGCCGGCTTCATCTTCACCGAGGCCACCTTCGCCGGCGAGCCAGGCGACCCCGCAAAACTCCTCGCCGAAATGGACGACATCCAGTCCGCCCGTGAGAAAACCCAGCCCATCAAATCGCGCACGGGCGGCTCCACGTTCAAAAATCCGCCCGGCGAAAAGGCATGGCAGCTCATCGACGCCGCCGGCTGCCGCGGCCTCACCATCGGCGGTGCGCAAATGTCCGAGCTGCACTGCAACTTCGTGCTCAACACCGGCACCGCCACCGCCCACGACATCGAGCTTTTGGGCGAAACAGTCCGCCGCCGCGTCCGCGATGTCTCGGGGATCGCGCTGGAGTGGGAAATCAAACGCATCGGCCGCCCCGACGGCCCCGCCATCGCCCCCTTCCTCGACCAAGCAGAAGCTGCCGCATGACCCACGTCGTCGTTCTCATGGGCGGCCAGTCCGGCGAGCGCCCCGTCAGCCTCAAAACCGGCAACGCCTGCGCCGACGGTCTAGAGCGCTCTGGCTACCGGGTGACCCGGCTCGATGTCACCACCAACGTCTGGGAGGACTTGAAACGCCTCCAACCCGACGTCGCCTTCAACGCCCTCCACGGCCCCTTTGGCGAAGACGGCTGCATCCAGGGTCTGCTTGAGTTTCTCAAGATCCCCTACACGCACTCCGGCGTGCTTTCCTCAGCGCTCGCGATGGACAAAGACCGCGCCAAAGCTGTCCTCGCCCGAGCCGGCGTGCCCGTTGCCGAACACCTCGTGACCGACCGACACGAAGCCGCCAAAGAGCACCTCATGGACCCGCCCTACGTGGTGAAGCCCGTTAACGAAGGCTCCTCGCTCGGCATCCTCATCGTCCACGAAGGTGCGAATCGTCCCCCGGCCGAACTTGCCGGCGCCAACTGGCCCTACACCGACACCGTGATGGTGGAAAAGTTTGTCGCGGGCCGCGAACTCACCTGCGGCGCCTTCAACGAAACCGTCTGGGATATCATCGACATCGTCCCGGTTTCCGAGGCCTTTTACGGCTACGACGCCAAGTACGCCCCCGGCGGCTCGAAACACATACTTCCTGCTAACCTTAAACCGAATATTTACCAGAACATCCAAGACTTCACAAAGGTTGCACACGAGGCACTAGGTTGTCGTGGCGTATCCCGCGCGGACTTTCGCTACGACCCAGAGAAAGACGAACTCGTTTGTCTGGAAGTGAATACACAGCCGGGAATGACGGAAACGTCCCTCGTGCCAGAGATGGCCGAGCACGCAGGGACGTCGTTCGAAAGCCTGGTCGCCGCAATGGTGGAGGACGCCAGCACCGGTCGCTAGCCGGTCGCCCGTCGCCCCTGC
>CAKZYH010000379.1 GCA_937884725.1 uncultured Paracoccaceae bacterium | reverse complement strand
CGGTGCCTTTGCGGCCGACGGCGGAGCGGAACACCTCGGTGGAGCGGGCACCGACTGAATCGTGACGCACAACCAGCGTGGTGTCGGCGTGGCGACGGCCGGTGGAGATTGTTGCGGTGCGAAAGTTGGCATCCGAATCGTCACCGTCCACGTGGCAGAAGACTTGGTTGCGGGCGAGACCCCGGCCGGTGCTGATCGTCAGGTGCTCAAGGCGCGATTTGGTGCCCATGCGGATGTGATGGGAGGACAGTTCCGTCGCATTGTCGCTCAGGCCGTCAGACACCCGGGTGAAATGAAGCACTGCGCCATCGCCGATGACGATTTCGGCCATGTTGTTCGTCACGCTGTGGTCGGCGCCGATCGTGCGCTCGATGATCGACGCTTCGAGGCCTGCGGGGAGGCTGATCGCAACGCGGTCCATGGCGATGACGTCGCCGGTGACCACGTGGACGATTTCCAGCGGCGCAGCGGGGTTTTCGCTGATGGTGACGACAGCGCCGCCATCGAACAGGCCGACATTGGCCAGCGTGACTGGGTCATCACTGTCAGCGGTGAGCGCGCCGACGTCGGTGAGGTCTGCCTCGGGCGCGAGGATCGAGGTGATCGTGATGCCCGCGGGCGCGGACGATAGAGTCGGCATGAAGCGGCCGTTGGCGAGGATCAGGCGGTGCGCGTTTGTCACGAGCGGCGGATACCCGTTCAGGATCGCCTCGACTTGCCCAACGCTGGCGGCTTCAGCGGGGGCCGGCAGGCGGCGAAGGCGGGAGCGAAGGTCGGTGTATTTGTAGGCCTCGACGCGGCGATGGGGCAGTCCACCGGCTGCGAACTGCTTGAACGCCTCCGCGCGGCGGCGGTCCAGCGGGCCGTCGGTGAAGGAGCCTGAGCGCGCTTCGAAGAGTTCGGAGAGTGCGCGCTCCGCGTCAGTGAGGGTGGGTGCCATTAGGCGGTCTCCAGGAACTCGGCATAGCCGCGCTCTTCCAGTTCGGTGGCGAGCTCGGGCCCGCCGGAGCGAACGATCCTCCCGCCAGCCAACACGTGCACCTGGTCGGGTTTGATGTAGTCGAGCAGGCGCTGATAGTGCGTGATGACAAGGAATGAGCGATTTGGTCCGCGGAGCGCGTTTACGCCTTCGGACACGATCCGCAAAGCATCGATGTCAAGGCCAGAATCGGTTTCATCAAGCACGGCGAGCTTGGGTTGAAGCAGAGCCATCTGCATGATTTCGTTGCGCTTCTTCTCACCACCAGAAAAGCCGACATTGATCGGGCGCTTCAGCATCTCGGAGCGCACACCAAGCATTTCGGAGGCGTCTTTGACGAGCTTCATGAACTGAGGTGTGGTGAGCTTTTCCTCACCACGGGCCTCGCGCTGGCTGTTCATGGCAGCCTTGAGGAAGGTCATGGTCGCAACGCCTGGCACTTCGACGGGGTATTGGAAGGCGAGGAACAAACCAGCGGCGGCGCGTTCCTCCGGCTCCATCTCGAGGACATCTTCGCCCGCAAAGAGGATTTCGCCCTCGGTGACCTCGTAGCCGTCTTTTCCGGCGATGACGTTTCCCAGCGTAGACTTACCGGACCCGTTAGGGCCCATGATCGCGTGCACTTCACCGGGCTTCAGGTGAAACGAGAGGCCTTTGAGGATTTCGCGAGAGTGGTCGCCGTCTTCCACCGAAACGTGGAGGTTTTTGATGTTCAGCATGTTTTCCGTCGCCAATTCAAATGCCTAGCTCAGTACGAAGAGGCTGCATGGGTCGTGGGTCAAACTGTGGAACCCAAATCCCACGCGAGCCAGTGGTTTATGTCGAGGACGAGACCGCATACCAGCACGGTGCTGCGCCCCGCAAAAGCGGGACACATCAGCCGGGTTGATATCAGCAGTCCGACGCAGGTTCGACGGGAGTTACCCGACCGAACCTTCAAGGCTGACTGAAATCAGCGCCTTGGCCTCGACAGCAAACTCCATCGGGAGCTGCTGAAGAACGTCCTGCACAAACCCGCTGACGATGAGCGCCACCGCCTCTTCTTCACCGATGCCGCGCGAGCGTGCGTAGAAGAGTTGGTCGTCGCTGATCTTTGACGTGGTTGCTTCGTGCTCGAACTGGGCGGTGCCAGTTTTCGTTTCCACGTATGGGATCGTAATTGCGGCGCACTTATCACCGATCAGCAGCGAGTCGCACTGGGTGAAGTTGCGCGCGTTCTTCGCCCGGCCGGATGCCTGCACGAGGCCGCGATACGTGTTGGATGAGCGGCCCGCCGAAATCCCTTTTGAGATGATCCGGGAGGATGTGTTTTTACCCAAGTGGATCATCTTGGTGCCGCTATCGATCTGTTGGCGGCCATTGGAGATGGCGATGGAGTAAAACTCCCCACGGCTATCGTCGCCACGCAGGATGACGCTGGGGTACTTCCAGGTGATCGCCGAGCCGGTTTCGAGCTGCGTCCAGGAGATTTTGGACCGGTCGCCGCGGCAGTCGCCACGCTTAGTGACGAAGTTGTAGATGCCGCCCTTCCCCTCGGCGTCGCCGGGATACCAGTTTTGGACGGTGGAATATTTGATCTCCGCGTCGTCGAGCGCGATCAGTTCCACGCAGGCCGCATGGAGCTGGTTCTCATCACGCATGGGTGCCGTGCACCCTTCCAGATACGAGACGTACGAGCCCTTGTCGGCAATGATCAGCGTGCGCTCAAACTGGCCAGTGTTCTGCTCGTTGATCCGGAAGTAGGTGGACAGCTCCATGGGGCAACGCACGCCCGGCGGGATGTAGACGAACGAGCCGTCGGTGAAGACGGCGGCGTTGAGCGTTGCAAACACGTTGTCTGCCGGGGAGATCACGCTGCCGAGGTATTTCTTGACGAGCTCCGGATGCTCGCGGATGGCTTCGGAGATCGGACAGAAGATGACGCCCGCCTTGGCGAGTTCAGCCTTAAAGGTTGTCACCACCGAGACTGAGTCGAACACCGCGTCCACAGCGACTTTGCCGGACGTGTAGCCTTCGCCGCCCATCTCATCGAGGTCGGACGGCTCGCCCGCCTTGCGCACGCCCGCCAGGATTTCCTGTTCTTTCAGCGGGATGCCGAGCTTTTCGTAGGTGCGCAGCAGCTCAGGGTCCACCTCGTCGAGCGACTTGGGGTTATCTGCCATTTTGGGAGCCGCATAGTAGTACAGCTCGTTATACTTGATGGGCGGGTATTCCAGCGCGGCCCAATCGGGCTCTTTCATGGTTTTCCAGCGCTCATACGCCTTAAGACGCCATTCCAGCATCCATTCAGGCTCGCCTTTTTTAGCGCTGATGAATGCGATCACCTCTTCGGAGAGGCCTTTTGGGGCCTTCTCGGTTTCGATATCGGTGACAAACCCGTACTTGTACTTGTCGACATCGATCGCGGCGACCTGATCGATGGTCTCCTGCACTGCTGGCATTGTATTCCCTCCGCACGGGTTCAAAGCCCGTAGGTTGGACCGGTTCTAAGATATAGCGCGGCGTTGTGCTGACACAATGACCTCCCCTAACGCCAGCAAAAAACGCTCATACGCCTCTGCTGCGCCGATCGGTCCGGCGCTGATGCGCAGCGCGGTGTCGGCGAGGGGCTGCGACACACCCATGGCGGCGAGCACATGGGAGGTGGCCACCTTGCCCGACGAACAGGCCGACCCTGAGGAGATGGCAGTGCCGGCAAGGTCAAGCGCAATGAGGGCGATTTCGGCCGGCATCCCAGGAAGCGCTGCCAGTGTGGTGTTGGGAAGGCGCGGCGCGGCTTCGCCGAAGACGGTGGCGCTGAAGCGTTCCTTCAGCGCGGCTTCGAATTCAATCCGCGCCGCTTTCGTCTCGGCCCAGGCATTTGG
Organism: uncultured Paracoccaceae bacterium; assembly: GCA_937884725.1. Classification (GTDB taxonomy): domain Bacteria; phylum Pseudomonadota; class Alphaproteobacteria; order Rhizobiales; family Amorphaceae; genus Acuticoccus. The sequence continues at coordinate 1,501 of CAKZYH010000379.1, read as the reverse complement.
GTCGGCGGCAGGTTCTGAGAGCGCTGCGCCGAGGCCGGCGATGGCGGTGACGTTTTCGGTGCCGCCGCGCATGCCTTTTTCCTGCCCGCCGCCGCGCACGAGGGCGGGCAACTCCACGGCGCGGCGCCGGATGAGCGCGCCTGCCCCCACCGGGCCACCAAGTTTGTGGCCGGACAGTGTGATGAGGTCGGCGACGAGTGCCTCGTCGGGAATGCGGCCAAAGGCTTGGACAGCATCGGTATGGAGGAGCGCGTCGTGGTCAGCGGCGATGGCTGCGATCTCAGCGAGGGGCTGGAGAACGCCGGTCTCGTTGTTGGCGGCCATGACCGAGACGAGGCTGGGGGGGCCGTCGCTGAGCGCGTCGCTGAGGCCAGCTTTGTCGATGACGCCGTTGGCATCCACCGGGACCGTATGGACGTGCGTGGGGTCGAAGCGGCCACCGGCGAGCACTGCGGGGTGCTCCACCGCGGACGCGATGAGCCGCTCCACGGGCCGGCCGGCGGGGGTGAGGATGCCGGGGCACAGGGCCGTGGCGTTGGCTTCCGTGCCGCCGCTCGTAAACAGGACCTGATCGCGGGGCACGGCGAAGCGGGATGCGAGGGCGGCGCGGGTGCGCTCCACCAGCTGACGGGCGGCGCGGCCCTCGCCGTGGACCGACGATGCGTTGCCGCCGAGGGTCAGCGCATGGGTTGCGGCGGCGAGCGCGCCGGGCGAGAGGGGTGCACTTGCATTCCAATCCAGGTAAATGCGCTCCACGGGACCCTTCAAAGTGCCGCCTCTCATCCTAATGTTACACGCTTCGTATGGCGCGCCCTTAGCGTCCGCCCCTACCCCACTATCTGGGATCTGAAATGCCCGAGGTCATCTTCACCGGCCCGGCCGGTCGTCTTGAAGGGCGCTTGCAGCCCGCAGCGGATCGCCGCGCCCCGCTCGCCATCGTGTTGCATCCGCATCCGCACTTTGGCGGCAACATGAACCACCCGATCATCTACGACCTGTTTTACATGTTCAAAGAGCGCGGATTTACGTGCTTGCGGTTCAATTTTCGCGGTGTCGGGCGCAGTCAGGGCGAGTTTGACCATGGCGCCGGCGAGCTGGCGGACGCTGCGTCGGCGCTCGACTGGCTGCAGTCGATCCACTCTGAAGCGCGGGGCTGCTGGATTGCAGGCTTCTCGTTTGGGGCGTGGATCGGGATGCAGCTTCTAATGCGTCGGCCGGAGGTGGAAGGTTTTATGTCGATTGCTCCGCCGGCCAACCTGCACGACTTTTCGTTTTTGGCGCCGTGCCCGTCGTCTGGGCTGATTATTAATGGCGATCGTGACCGGGTGGCACTACCGAAGGACACGCAGACGCTGGTGGACAAGCTGAAGAGCCAGAAGGGCATCACGATCACCCACCAGGTGATGGAGGGCGCGAACCACTTCTTCGACGGTCAGGTGGATGACCTGGTGGAGCGGTGCGCTGACTACCTCGATATGCGCCTTGAGATGCGTGAGAACCC
>CAKZYH010000378.1 GCA_937884725.1 uncultured Paracoccaceae bacterium | reverse complement strand
GGCCTGCCCCTGTGGCCGACGCGCCCGCCCCAACCGGCGTACGCGCGCGGGTCTCCGCCAGGCGACACGGCGAGCCCGCCGACGGAGCCGCGGTGGCCGGAGAGGCGGTGGAGCAGGGTCCCGGTTTCGGTGTCCCATACGATGATGGAGAAGTCATCGCCGGCCGATGCGGCCTGTCCGCCTGGCAATGCAATGACGGCCTTGACGGCTGCGGTGTGTCCCGACAGCCAGCGCACGCCGCCGTTGGGGCGGGGCCAGACACCGACGGAATTGTCGAACGAGGCGGACAAGACGGCGCCGTCGGTGGCGCTGAGCGCGTGGATCGGGCCGCCGTGTCCGGTGAGGCGTTCCACATCGGCGGTGGCCGCCAAAGGCATGAACGCCCCGGCGGTGAGAACCGCCAGGGCGCACAGTGCACGCTTGAAATGGCGTGGGGGCACGGCGCTACTCCGCTGGCGCGACCGCGCCGCCGTCCAGCGTTTTGCCACGCTTGGCCGCCTTCTCTTCCTGCTCTTCGACCCAAAGGTCGTGGTGCTCGCGGGCCCAGTTGAGGTCTACCTTGCCGCTGCCCATGGCCGCGAACGCGCCCTGCATCCCAATCGAGCCGATGTAGATGTGGGCGATGATGATGGCCATCAGCACGAAGCTCACGATGGTGTGCCACAGGTTCGCGTACTGCATCTCCTCGTGCGGTGCGAGTTCGGTGGGCAGCGTGAAGCCGAGGAGGCCCGGGATGCCCGTCGCGGCAATCGCGCTGAAGGTTTTGGCGAACATTGGGAGTTCGAACGGGAACAACAGCGACAGGCCCGAGGCAGAGATGGTGGCGCCAAGGATGAGCGTCGGCCAGAAAATGACCTTCTGACCTGCGTTGAACTTTTTGGAGTGCGGATGGCCGTTGCCGATGATGCCGCCGCCTTGGCGGAACCACTGCCAGTCGCGCGGGCTCGGGATGTTGTGCCAGACCCACATGAAGAAGATCATCACAAGCGACAGCATGAAGGCCCATGCCACGTTGTTGTGGATCCATTTCGCGGCGATGGCGCCCTGTGCGTAGGCCTCCGGTCCCTTGAGCGGGATTAGCTGATGGCGCCCGAGCAGGACGTAAAGGCCCGTGAGACCGAGGATGATGAACGAGCTCGCTAAGAGCCAGTGGCCAAACCGCTCGATGGATGCAAAGCGCTGGATGGTTTGCCCTGAGAGGCCGCTGCGGATTTTGATCCGGCCGCGGAAGACGAAGAAGAGCGCGAGGAGCGCGACCATACCGCCGAGCAGCGAGAGGCCGTAGGTTTGGATCGGCCCGTCGCGCAGCTGCTGCCAGCGCATGCCGCCCGTTTGGATAAGCACGCCTGCCGCAGGGCTACGCACTTGGGTGCTGACGTCGTCAGTACCGAGGCGGATGGCACGATAGACTTGGTCATCGGTGGTACCGGCGCCCAGTTGGCCGACAATATCGGCGGCGTTGTCCCGCGCGCCGAGGGGGATTTCGCCGGTGGATCCTGCCTGTTGCTGACGCTCCAGGATGCTCTGGAGGGCCGCGTTGGAGGAGGCATCGCCGGTTTGCCCGAGCCTATCGGGCGATGGGTCCTGTGCCAGCGCCGAGAAGGGCAGCGCCAGCATGAGGACAGTGAGGAGGGCAGCAAGGCTGCGCATAACAAGTCCCTCAGTTGGGTTCACGTCACGCCACTTTTCGAGGGCGCGGCGGGCCGTTCGGCCTCGACTATCGAAGGGCCGGCCAGCTGAGACCGGCGGACAAATCAAAGGTGGCCGGTTGCCCGGCCGCCTACAGGCTTAGTTGGCCTGCTGGTCACCGTAGGCGGTGCCCCAACCCCAGGCGCCAGAGCCGAAGCCACGGGCCACAACGCGCTCGCGGTAGATTTCGGAGACATCGTCCCCGTCACCAGCGAGCAGCGCTTTGGTGGAGCACATCTCGGCGCAGATCGGCAGTTTGCCTTCGGCGATGCGGTTGCGGCCGTATTTTTCGAACTCCGTTTGGGAGTTGGCGATTTCCGGGCCGCCGGCGCAGAAGGTGCACTTGTCCATCTTGCCGCGGGAGCCGAAGTTGCCCGCCTGCGGATACTGCGGCGCGCCGAAGGGGCACGCGTAGAAGCAGTAGCCGCAGCCAATGCACAGGTCCTTGGAGTGCAGGACCACGCCTTCTTCGTTCTGGTAGAAGCAATCCACCGGGCAGACGGCCATGCAGGGCGCGTCTGAACAGTGCATACACGCCACCGAGATCGAGCGCTCGCCGGGCTTACCATCATTGATGGTCACCACCCGCCGACGATTGATGCCCCAGGGCACCTCGTGCTCGTTCTTACAGGCCGTCACGCAGGCATTACACTCAATGCAGCGTTCGGCGTCGCAGAGAAACTTAGCTCTTGCCATGTTTCAGGTCTCCTTATGCTGACCAGATTTTGCAGAGAGTCGCTTTCGTCTCCTGCATCTGGGTCACTGAGTCGTAGCCATACGTCTGAGCGGTGTTACAGCTTTCGCCGAGGACATAAGGGTCCGCACCTTTCGGATACTTGGACCTGAGATCCTCTCCCTGATAATGACCACCGAAGTGGAACGGCATGAAGGCGACGCCTTCTCCGACCCGCTCGGTCACCATTGCCATCACTTTCACCTTGCCGCCTTCCGGGCCTTCGCCCCAGCCCTGCGCACCGTCGCGCAC
>CAKZYH010000377.1 GCA_937884725.1 uncultured Paracoccaceae bacterium | reverse complement strand
CCCGGGTTTTCAGATCGCCCAGATCAGACCCCGACTGCGGCTCGGTGAGGTTCATGGTCCCGGTCCAACGCCCGGCGACCATCTGCGGAAGAAAGCGCGCTTTCAGCGTATCCGACGCATGCGCTTGCAACGCCTCCACTGCGCCGATGGACAAAAGCGGGTTAAGCGCAAACGCGCAGTTTGCTTGGTTCCAAAGGTCGGTCGCGGCAATCTGCAGTGCCATCGGCAGGCCCTGCCCGCCAAATTCCTCTTCGCCGGTCAGCGTGCCCCAGCCGCCATCGATCCACTCTTGATAGGCCGCCTTCCACCCGTCCGGCGTCGTCACCTCAGGGCCGTTGCGCTTGGGGTGGTTGTGGTCCCCCACCATGTTGAGCGGCGCGAGAGAGTTCTCGGCGTAGCGCGCAGCCTCAGTCAAAATCGCCAGAGCATCGTCCGCATCCAGCGTCGTAATCGCGCCAGCAGCGCGCGCATCCGCGAGGCCGGCCACCTCCTCCAGCGTGAAGACCATCTCTTCAATTGGCGCGCGATAGCTCATGGCGCTTTCTCCCAAAGCCGTTTCAAGTCTTATATCGCGCTTATGACGGTCAAACACGGCAACAGCAACGCGGCGGACGGCCTCGTATCGCTACAAACACTGATGGTCCCTGCTGAGCCCCTCGACGCGGCGGCGACAGCGGCGGCCAAAATGCTGCGCGAGGGGGGCCTAGCCGCGCTCCCCACCGAGACGGTCTATGGCCTCGCAGCAGCCGCCGAAAACCCAAACGCCGTTGCCGCCGTCTATCGCGCCAAAGGCCGCCCGGCCCGAAACCCGCTCATCGTCCACGTCGCAAGCATCGAGCAGGCGGCCCACGTCGCGCGCCTCACCCCGTTAGCCGAAATCCTCGCCAACGCCTTCTGGCCAGGCCCACTCACCCTCGTGCTGCCCCAGCGCGATGAGCGCATCGCACCCGCCGCCCGCGCCGGCGGCGAAACAGTCGCCGTGCGCTGCCCCGACGCCCCGCTCATGCGCCGCCTCTGCGCCGACGTCGGCCCCCTCGTCGCCCCCAGCGCCAACCGCTCAGGCCGCATCACCGCCACCAGCGCCGCGGCCGTCCTGGATGAACTCAGCGGGCGTATCGGCATCGTGATCGACGGTGGCCCTTCCCCCCTCGGCATCGAATCCACCGTCGTCGACTGCACCGGCCCAGCGCCCAAAATCCTGCGCCCCGGCGCCATCGACGCCAACGCCCTCACCGCGATGTGCGGCCCGCTCGACACCCCATCCGGCGCTCCCACCACAAGCCTGCGCTCGCCAGGCCTCCTCGCCTCTCACTACGCGCCAGGCGCCGCCGTCTCCCTCAACGTGCCGCCCGCTGACGCCCCAGCCGGCAGTGCCTATCTGGGCTTCGGTACCGCCCACCGCAGCACCGCGCCCAGCATGAACCTCTCCCCCGCTGGCGACCTCTCCGAGGCAGCCAGCGCCCTTTACGCGGCGCTGCGCGCGCTCGACGCCGGCGCCGGTGGCCACATTGCCGTCGCCCCCATTCCTGCCGAAGGCATTGGCGCGGCCATCAACGACCGCCTGCGCCGGGCCGCCGCGCCTCGGCCAACCCCTGAGCTCTCCGCCCCATGACGCTGATTTTCCAAGATCCCATCTTCGCCAAGCACGAGACGCCGCCAGGCCATCCAGAGTGCAGCGAGCGCATGGACGCCGTCGCCAAAGCACTCAGCGACCCCACCGTCGCGCACTTGTCCCAGCGGCCCTGCCCGCCGGTCGACTATGAAGCGATCCACCGCGCTCACCCGCGCCAGTTCGTCGACACCCTGCGCGCCATCGAGCCCGAAGACCACCTGATCGCGCTCGACCCCGACACCGTGATGGGCGCCAACTCCTGGCAGGCGGCGCTCAAAGCCTCAGGCGCCGCCTGCGCCGCCACCGACGCCATCATCAACGGTGAAGCCTCAAGCGCGTTCGTCGCCTCCCGCCCGCCCGGTCACCATGCCGAGCGCACACGCGCCATGGGCTTTTGCCTCATCAACCATGTCGCCATCGCCGCCCGCCACGCCCAAGCCATCCACGGCGTGGAGCGCGTCGCCATCATCGATTTCGACGTTCACCACGGCAACGGCACCCAAGACATCGCCGAGGCCGACCCCACGATCCAATACATCTCCACCCACCAAAGCCCGCTCTTCCCGGGCACGGGTGCAGCGTCCGAAACCGGCGTCGGCAACATCGTCAACCTGCCCCTACGCCCCGGCCTCAGCGGCACAGCATACCGCGAAATCTTCGCCGAACACGTCGTCCCCGCGCTCACCGCTTTCGCGCCCGACTTCGTCATCATCTCGGCAGGCTTTGACGCCCACGCCGACGACCCGCTCGGCGGCCTCGCCCTCACCGAACCCGATTTTGTGTGGATCACCAACGAAATCCGCGCCGTTGCCGAGCGCCATGCTGAGGGCCGAGTGCTATCGGTGCTGGAAGGCGGCTACAATCTCGCAGCCCTCAGCCGCTGCGTCACCGCCCACGTGGCAGCACTTGCCGCCTAAAACCCTGCCGCCGGAGGACACACCATGGCCGACCAGCCCGCCGACGTTGCAACCCTTTCTTACGAAGCCGCCATGGGCGAGCTTGAGGCCATCGTGGAGCGCCTGGAAAAGGGCAACGTCCCGCTTCAGGAGAGCGTCAACTTCTACGAACGCGGCGTCGCGCTGAAGGACCGGTGCGACCAACTCCTCAAGGAAGTGGAGATGCGCGTGGAGCGCGTCAGGCTGAAAGGCGATGGCGCGCCAGCCGGCACAGCCCCGCTCGATGAGGCGGACGAAATTCCGTTCTGATTTGAGTGCATGT
>CAKZYH010000376.1 GCA_937884725.1 uncultured Paracoccaceae bacterium | reverse complement strand
CCAACAGCCTCCTGGAACGCCGCAGACGCCTCGGTGAGCGGCACCCTGTCTTGCGGCCGCTTCGGCCCGGCGAGAGAGGGCACCACAGTGCCAAGGTCGAGCTCCAGCGTGTCGGTGAACGCGGGCTCCGGCGTCTCATCGTCCCGCCAAAAGCCGCATTCCTTGGCGTAGGTCTCCACCAGCCGCACCCGATGCGCATCGCGCCCGGTTTCGCTCAAGTACCGAATGGTGTCGCTATCCACCGGGAAAAAGCCGCAGGTGGCGCCATACTCCGGCGCCATGTTGGCAATCGTCGCCGCATCCTCCAGCGACATGGACGACAGGCCAGGCCCAAAGAACTCAACAAATTTGCCCACCACGCCCTTCTGGCGCAGCATCTCCACCACGCGCAGCACAAGGTCGGTGGCAGTCGTCCCCTCCGGCAGCGCGCCCGACAGCTTGAAGCCGATTACCTCAGGCACCAGCATCGAAATCGGCTGGCCGAGCATCGCCGCCTCCGCCTCGATCCCGCCAACGCCCCAGCCGAGCACCGCAAGGCCATTCACCATCGTGGTGTGCGAATCGGTCCCCACCAGCGTGTCCGGGAATGCAAACATTTCCCCTTCGATCTCACGCGTCCAAACAGTCTGCGCGAGATACTCAAGGTTCACCTGGTGGCAGATCCCGGTCCCCGGCGGCACCACGCGGAAGTTGTCAAACGCCCCCTGGCCCCAACGCAAAAACTGATAGCGCTCTCCATTACGCTGATATTCAAGGTCAACGTTCTGCTGGAACGCGCGCTGCGTGCCGAAAAAGTCGACCATCACGGAGTGGTCGATCACCAAATCCACCGGCACCAGCGGGTTGATGCGCTCGGGATCCGCACCGAGCGCTTTGGACGCATCGCGCATCGCCGCAAGGTCAACGACCGCCGGCACCCCGGTAAAGTCCTGCATCAGCACGCGCGCGGGGCGATACGCGATTTCCCGCGTCGACGTGCGCTCCACCAGCCAGTCCGCGATGGCCCGAATATCGTCTGCGGTGACGGTGGTCCCGTCCTCATGCCGCAGAAGGTTCTCCAGCAGGACCTTGAGCGACACGGGCAGGCGTGAAATTCCCTCAAGCCCATTCCGCTCCGCCGCCTTCAGGTCGAAAATCGTGTAGACTTTGTCGTCGACGTTCAGCTGGCGGCGCGATTGAAAGCTGTCTAGCGAGCGCTGCACTGTCTAGCTCCTTTGAATTAGAAGAGTATCAATTGCCGTCGGCACCCTTCAACGCCCAAAGCCCCGATCGCGCAAGCCAAGAGCGGCAGTCCACCAGCGAAAGTGACCAGCCTTCACCCCAAGGTGGTGGCTCCGGCTTGGTCGTCGATGGGCTGAGTGTGCACCGCGGCGACCGATGGGTGCTGCGTAAACTCTCCTTCAGCGTCGGCGCCTCAGAGGCCCTCGTCGTGCGCGGCCCCAACGGAACCGGCAAATCAACGCTCCTGCGAACCCTAGCGGGCCTGACCCCCGCCCGGGCCGGCTCGGCGACCTTCGGCGGCGACACGCTGGATGCGAGTCACATTCATTTCGTTGGCCACCTCAACGCACTAAAGTCCGCCGAAACCGTTGCCGCCAACCTCACCTTCTGGGCGCGCTGGTATGGCGCAGACACCGGCGAGACCGTGGACGACGCGCTGGACAATATGGGCCTCCTGCCGCTTGCCGAGCTGCCGGCCGCAGTCCTGAGCCAAGGCCAACAGCGCCGCCTCGCACTCGCCAGGCTCTTTCTCGCCCCCCGGCCGGTCTGGCTCCTTGATGAACCCACCGCCGGCCTCGACACCGCCTCCCGCGAAAGCCTCGCGCAAGCCGTCGCACGCCAACGCGCCGGCGGCGGCATTGTCGTCGCCGCCACCCACGAGCCGCTCGGCATAGATGGCCCGAGCGTCCTCGAACTCGGCGGGGAACGTGGCGAGAGCGAGCGATGAGGGGACTTCGCGCCCTATTCATGCGCGATGTGCGCCTCGCCTGGAGCGCGGCTGGCGGCGGCCCCGTGGGCGTCATTTTCTATCTCGCGGTGGTCACCATCGCCCCGTTCGCGCTCGGCCCCGACCTGCCGCTCCTCAACAAAATCGGCCCAGCGCTCCTTTGGATCGCAGCCCTCCTCGCGCTGCTCCTGGGCCTGGAACGCGTCTTCCAGTCCGACGCTGAAGACGGCACCCTCGATCAGCTGCGCATCTCAACGACGCCCCTTGAACTCATTGTGATCGCCAAGGCCGCCGCCCATTGGACCGCCGCCGCAGCACCCCTCATCCTTGCCACTCCGCTGGCGGCAATCCTCCTCAACCTCTCCCCGGCACAGCTCGGCCTCACGCTGCTGACACTCACCGCCGGCACGCCAGCGCTCGCCTTTATCGGCGCCGTGGGCGCAGCAGTCGCCGTATCGCTACGCCGCGCGGGCGTTCTCATCGCCATCCTGGTCCTGCCGCTCGCGGTCCCTGTGATCATCTTTGGCGTCGCGGTCATCGAAGCATCCGCCGCCGGCCGCGCCATCGGGCCACCGCTCGCCATCCTCGGCGCACTCAACCTCATCGCTGCTGTGATTTGCCCCGTTGCGGCAGCAGCGGCGCTGCGAGAAATTGACTAACCTTTGAATGGTAACAAACTGGCTTTCTTCCGGCGGCCCAGCGGCCTATCTCCATCGCTGGGAGAGCGAACACCATGGCTGACGTCGCGCATCGGGCAGAGTATCGCCCTTCGATCTTCAACCCGAACCGGTTCGCCGGGATCGTCGATGCCGCTGTGCCCTGGCTCGCTGCAGCGACCGCGATCACCTTTGCCGTCGGCCTGTATTTCGCGCTCTACGCCTCGCCGGATGACTACCAGCAAGGCTCCACCGTGCGCATCATGTACGTTCACGTACCCGCCGCCTGGATGGCCCTCTTCACCTACATGACCATGGCTGCCGCAGCGCTGAGCTCGCTCGTCTGGCGCCACCCCCTGGCGGACGTTTCGGCAAAATCCGCCGCACCCCTCGGCGCCGCGTTCGCGTTCGCCTCCATCGCCACAGGCGCCGTTTGGGGCAAACCCATGTGGGGCGCCTACTGGGTGTGGGACGCGCGGCTCACGTCCATGCTCATCCTCCTGTTCATGTATCTCGGCCTCATCGCGCTCTGGCGTGCCATCGACGATCCCGTCCGCGCCTCCCGCGTCGCCGCCATCTCCATCCTCATCGGCGTCATCAACATCCCGATCATCAAATTCTCCGTGGACTGGTGGAACACGCTGCACCAGCCAGCGAGCGTCCTGCGCTTCGATGGCCCGACGATCCACTCGTCCATGCTCATCCCGCTCCTCATCATGGCGTTCGCCTACATGCTCCTGTTCACCACGCTGCACTTGTCGGCGATGCGCACCGAGCTGATGCGCCGACGCGCCCGCACCCAGCGTATTCGCGCAGCCCAGAGCGCCGCATGAGCGATCCCTATTTCGG
>CAKZYH010000375.1 GCA_937884725.1 uncultured Paracoccaceae bacterium | reverse complement strand
TGGCTGTGATGGAGATCGCCGTTCCGCCTCTGCGCGAGCGGGCGAGTGATACCCTTGAGCTCGCCGACTTTTTCTTGGAGGAGCTGGCCGCGCGGACCGGCCTCGGGGTGCCTCAAACCTCTCCCGCGGATCGCAGAAAGCTCCTGACGCACGGTTGGCCAGGGAATGTGGTCGAGCTGCGCAACGCGGCGGAGCGGGCGCTAATTCGCGGGACCTTCGACGTCGGCGAGGAGCCGGAACGCTCAGCGGAAAATGAGATCGAGACGCTCGAAGAGGTTGAGCGGCGGCACATTTTGCACGCGCTGCAGCTGTGCGGCGGCAACCGTGCGGAAGCCGCGCGACGGCTTGGCGTTGCGCGCAAGACCATCGACCGCAAGTGCCAGGCCTGGGGCGTCTTGCCGTGATGCGATCGGTGCGGCTGCGCCTTTTGGTGCTGGCGCTGATCCCGCTTGCGGTTTTGACGCCAGTATTATTGGGCGTCGCCATGTGGCGCTGGGTGGACCGCTTCGATGGCTTGCTGATTGCAAAAGTTGCCAGCGATTTGCGCACCGCCGAGGAGTACCTGCACCGTGTGGAGCGCACGCGGGCTGCGGAGCTTGAGGCGGTCGCGCAGTCTGTCGGTTTCGCGCAGGCCTTAGCGGCCGGCGAGGATCGCACATTTTTGAAGGCGCGGGCCGACGCGCTCGGGCTCGATTTCTTAGCGTATCTGCCAACCGTAGCGGCCGTGCCGCCCCCGGCGCGTGCGATAGCTGAGGCGGCGATCCCCGGCGCGCCCGCCGCTGCGTTCGCCTTGTTCGACCGTCCGGCACTTCGGACCCTTCAGCCTGACCTGGTGGAGCGCGCAGCGATCCCGCTCGTGCCAACCGAGGCCGCGCGGCCGGATCTGCGCGAGGCGGAGACGCGCGGCATGATGCTGGTCGCAGCGGCGCGGGTGGAAGGCGGCGGTGGGATCCTACTTGCCGGGCAGCTGCTGAACCGAAATCTGGCATTTATCGACCAGCTCAATGACCTCATCTACCGATCGTCCAACCACGAAGTGTTGGCAGAGGCCGCACCAACCGGAACGACGACTTTGTTTCTGGACGATGTGCGCATCAGCACCAATGTGCGGCTCTTCGAAGGAAGCCGGGCGTTGGGGACGCGGGTGTCGGAGGTGGTGTGGCAGCATGTGATGGCTGACGGCGGCATCTGGCTCGACCGCGCCTTTGTTGTGAACGACTGGTACATCTCCGGGTATATGCCGATCGAAGACTTTAATGGTCAGCGTGTTGGCATGCTCTATACGGGTTTTCTGGAAGAACCGTTCCAAATTGATCGCAATGTCACCGTCTTGATCTTGTCGCTGGCGTTTTTGGCTGTGTTGCTGGTGTCGGCGCCGATATTCTTCCGGCTCGCACGCGGGATCTTCGCGCCGCTTGAGCAGATGAGTGCCACAATGGCCGAGGTGGAGAAAGGCAAGCTTGATTCGCGCATTGGTGTTTTGAGCTCAGATAACGAAATTGGCGAGGTAGCGCGCCATCTTGATCGGTTGCTCGATCAGGTGGAGGAGCGCGACGAGGCGCTGCGGGGATACGCCAACGACCTCAACAAAATGGTCGATCAGCGCACGGCCGAGTTGCGCGATGCCAACGTAAAGCTTGAGGAAACCTTTGCCCGACTGGCCATGTCAGAAAAGCTGGCGTCAATTGGTGAGATCACCGCCGGCGTGGCCCACGAGATCAACAACCCTGTGGCGGTGATCCAGGGTAATCTGGAGATCTTGCGTGCGGAGCTTGGGGCAGCTGCCGCGGACCATCAAACCGAGCTCGACCTCATCGATGGGCAAGCACACCGTATCAATGTGATCGTTGGAAAGCTTCTGCAGTTTTCGCGGCAGAATGAGCTGTCCGACGCTATTGAGATGGTCGAACTCGAAGACATCGTTCGTGACGCTTTAGTGTTGGTGGAACCAGAGCTGCGGCAAAATAAGGTCAAATCGACTGTGAGTTGTGATGGGGCGCCGGCAGTTCAGGTTGCCCCGCTCGAACTGCAGCAGGTTTTGGTGAACCTCATGATCAACGCACTTCAGGCGATGCCCGATGGCGGTGAGATCCGTATCTCGGTCCGCGCACAGGAGCGGGACGGGGCAGCGGGTGCGCAGTTGATCGTCGAAGACACAGGCTCGGGGATCGCGCCGGAGCGTTTGACGCATATCTTCGACCCGTTTTTCACCACCAAGCAGGGAATCGGCACAGGCCTCGGACTGTCGATCAGCCATGCCCTCGTGACCAAGGCCGGTGGTGTGATGGGTGTGGAATCGGTCGTTGGGATCGGTACCACGTTCAAAATTTGGCTTCCTCAGGAAGTGGACAATTTGTCCAGTCCGCCAGCTGAGAGCGGCTCCAAAGTGGACATTTTGTCCGAGCGTTAGGTTTTTATAACCTCTAAAACTGGACAAAATGACCTTTGCCGCACCCCTATAACCAACTGATTTTAAAGAGTTATTTTGGTTATCTGGCTTGACTGGACAATTTTTCAAGGGTGAAAGTCCCCCCGCTCGGTCGTGTGGTGCGACCGTCTTCACAACCATCCGCGGACCGCAGGAGGGCGGGTCGCATGCAAGGGGGAATGTCCATGTCTACTTCGGCCAGCGGGGGCCTCTCGTTCCTGCGCAAAGAAAACATCGTGGCCCCGGAGGGCTACAACCGCTGGCGAGTACCGCCGGCATCCATCGCAATTCACCTGTGCATCGGCTCCGTCTATGCGTGGTCGGTGTTCAACCCCGCGCTCACGCGTGAGCTGGGCGTGGTTGCGCCCGCCGCCAGCGACTGGTCGCTGTCTTCGGTGGTGTGGATTTTCTCGGTCGCCATTGTGGTGCTCGGCCTGACGGCGGCGTTTGGCGGTAAGTGGCTCGAAAAAGTCGGCCCCCGCTACGTGGGTGTTGTGGCAGCAACGCTGTGGGGCGGCGGCTTCCTGGTGGGTTCGGCCGGTATCGCGTCGCACCAGCTTTGGCTTGTGTATCTCGGCTACGGCGTTCTGGGCGGTGCGGGCCTCGGGCTTGGCTATGTCTCGCCGGTGTCAACGCTCATTCGCTGGTTCCCGGACCGTCGCGGGATGGCCACCGGTATGGCGATCATGGGATTTGGCGGTGGCGCCATGATCGGTGCGCCTCTGAAGCAGTGGCTTCTGTCCATTTATCAAGAGGCACCGACGTTCCTTGGTTCTGAAAGCGCTGTGACGCTCGTGACCGAAGGTGGTCGCCGATTTGCTGAGACCGCCAACGGGCTGGTCGAGGTTGTGGTGGCGAGCGCTGCCCAGGCCGCCCCGTTTGGCGGCGAGGCCGGCGTTTATGTGGTTGGCACCGGCAGCACCGGCGCAGCGGCCGCGTTTATGACGTTGGGTATCCTCTACTTCTGCGTGATGGTCTTCGCCGCGTTCCAGTATCGCGTGCCGAAAGAGGGCTGGAAGCCCGCCGGCTGGGAGCCCGCACCGTCGAAGTCCGGCATGGTCACGCAGAACAACGTGCACATCGACCAAGCGGTTCGGACGCCGCAGTTCTGGCTCCTGTGGGTGGTTCTCTGCTTCAACGTGACCGCCGGTATCGGTGTGATCGGTGTGGC
>CAKZYH010000374.1 GCA_937884725.1 uncultured Paracoccaceae bacterium | reverse complement strand
ACCGGCGCCGAAATCACCTCATTGTCGAGCACAATGGCAAACGGCCGGCCCACATTCCGGCTCGTCACCTCACCAAAGACACGCGCACCGCCAGTGGACAGGCGGAACGTGACGATGGGCTCGTTCGTCTGCTGATCAAATGCCGGCTGAGCGTCGGTCAGGTCCTCACCTGACAAGAGCGCCTCTTCCTGCAGTACGTAAGGCTGCCCAGCGAAGAGGTCATCGTCCTCTGAGCCCAGAAGCACCATCCTGCCGGTGGGCGGACGCGTCTGCATCGCCTGCACCGGATCGACGGTCTGGTCCACCAAGTGGAATGTCATCTGCGCGGTGGTGCCGATGACGCCCTTCAGCTGCTCAGGGTCTGACCCCGGCGCCTCCACCAGAATGCGATCCTCACCCTCGCGCTGGATGTTAGGCTCCGTGGTGCCCAACTCATCAACGCGCCGCCGCACCACCTCGATGGACTGGTCCACGATAGAGCGGATGCGGGTCGCGAGACCGTCTGTGGTGAACTCCAGGCGCAGCGTGTTGTTGTCGCCTTCGCTGAGCGCAAACTCTTCCTGGACCGTCCCGCCAAACAGGCTCTGTGTGAGCGGATTGGTAAGCTCCGCCAACCGCGCGCGCGCATCGTCAAACTGGGCAGCATCGCGAATGCGCACCGACACGCCGGTATCGTCAGCACCAAGGCCCGTATAGCCGATCCGCGGCTCGCTCCGAAGCGTCGCGCGGACCTCGCTGGTCAGGTTGCGCAACCGCGTCGAGGTGTAGTCCTCCCGGTCCACCTCATAGAGCAGGTACGCACCACCCTGAAGGTCGAGCCCCAGCACCAACTGCTGCTTGGGCATCCAGTCGGGCAGCGCATCCACCCATGACCGCGGCATAAGGTTCGGCGCGACGGCGAGCATACCGAACAAAACCGTCGCAACGATAAGAACAATCTGCCAGCGGGCAAAGTGGAGCATGACGGGCCTTTCGGGTCAGCCTCAGTCGGAGGAGGCGGCCGCGGCGGGTTCGGGCTTAGCGCGCACTTCCGTGATCGTGGCGCGCACGACCCGCACCGGCTCATTATCGCCGAACTTCACCTCAACCTCTGCATCATCCACCACCTTGGTGATTTTGCCCACAAGACCACCGGCGGTCACGATGGTGTCATTGCGCTTCAGCGCAGAGACCATAGCCTGGTGGGCCTTCATGCGCTGCCGCTGCGGGCGAATGAGCAGGAAGTACATGACCACGAAGATGAGCAGGAAGGGGACGAGCTGGATAAAGAAATCCGCTCCGCCCGCGCCGCCGCCCGCGGCCTGGGCGTAAGCCTCGGTGATGAACATGAACGCGTGACCTTTACGTGGGTGACGCCGGACCGGCGCCTCGCTGTTGCTAGCGACTTAAGGCCCGTGCGGTGGGAATGCAAACGGTTGAAAGCGCCGTCAGATGATCGCCAGCGTCCAGTCCAAAATGTCCCGGCTGATCGCCTCCGCCGCAGCGTTGAGGCCGATGGCGGCGTCTTCCGCGCTATCGCTGCTCACAGGGACCGTGGCAGTGAAAACTTCATCGCGCAGCACGCGGCCATTGGCGTCGTTCAGAAGCTTGGCCGCCATCACAATGCGCACCCGGTTGCCCTCATACGTCTCCGCCTGAAACGCGCGCATCTCGGTCACGATCTGGTAGTTGATGAGAAGGCTCTGCCCCGGAAGACCAACAGCGCGGACCCTACCCGAGTTGGTGAACGTGTCGAGCATCACGCGCTGCATGACCTTCGGCGCGGTATCCTCTAGCGATACCGACGGATAATAGGACAAGGTAATTGGCGTTGGCTTCACCGGCAGCTTGTTGCTCGCCAAGGCCGCCAGCGCCCTTGGTTCAGGCAACAGCACCTGCGCGGACGTCGCCCCAGCAATCGCGGGTGCGGTAGGCGCAGAGATCTGGTAGATCGCCTCGATCTTCTCTCCACCACCACCGCACGCACCAAGCGCCGCTGCGATGCACAAAACAAAGGCGCGTAAGCAGTTCATCAACGCCGCTGCGGTGAATAACGGGGACCATCGGGACCCCCGAAGATAACACGGCTTGGATTCCGCTCGATACTGTTCACTGTGTTCTCGATCGCAGCCAACGTAGTCCGTCCTTGTGTGAGGACACCCCGAAGATCGTCAAGGCCGCCGGTGCTGAACCGGGCAAGGCCCCCTGCGATTGCGTCTGCGCGTGATGCAAATGCCTCAGCAACATCACTCACTTGGGTGGCTGCGTTGTCCGCCTCAGCGACGAAAGACTGCACAGGACCACTGAAAAGGTCTGCCGCGCGCGCCGCCACAATCGACACGTTCTTCGACGCGCCCTCAAGATTTTGGATGAGCTGGCGCGCCCGGTCGATCACGTCGGCAAACTCGCCCTGTTGGCCGTCGATATTGCCCAGCGCCTGCGCCAAACCGCGCGCCGCGTTGGTGG
The DNA here is from genome assembly GCA_937884725.1 of uncultured Paracoccaceae bacterium. Classification (GTDB taxonomy): domain Bacteria; phylum Pseudomonadota; class Alphaproteobacteria; order Rhizobiales; family Amorphaceae; genus Acuticoccus. The sequence goes on along the minus strand of CAKZYH010000374.1, from coordinate 13,804 downwards.
CATCGTCAATGGCTTCACCGATCTCACCGGCCCGCTCCCCAACCGCGCGCGTCACGGCCCGCACATCGGCCACGATGGCACGCACCTGCGCAGGATCGACGGCAGAGATCGTCTCGCGCAACTGCTCGGCCGTCGCCTCGACGGCGTTCAACACGTTGGTCACTTGCGGCGAAGCATCCGCCAGCGTCTGGGTCACGGTGCGCGCATTGTCGATTGCCGCGCCGATGGTGGCTGAGCGTGCGCCGATGGTCGCGGACACCCGCTCCACGTTTGCGGTCGCCCGCTCCACGGAGCCGATGATGCTCGCAATGGACTCGCGGTTGTCTGCCACCGTGTTGAGCGTGTTGCGGAGATCCTCGACGATCGACTGCACCGCCTGCGGATCAATCGACTCCAGCGCCACCGACAGATTGTTCACGCCAGGACGGATCTCCGCCAGCAGCGGCGTCAATCCGGCGGCGAAGAGGCGTGCGTCCGCCGTCGCAGCTTCAGCGCTGTTGAGAAGGCTCGTGAAGGTGCCAAGCTCGCTGCGGATCGTGGCCGCTGTAGCGCGCACATCGCTCGCCGTTGCGCTGAGATCGCCCACGATCTGCGATATCGACGGAGCCTCCGCGGCAAGCGCGGCGCTGAGCGCACCCAAATCGTCGACTATCGCGCGCACCGCCTGCGGATCCACCGCCTGAAGCACAGCCGAAACGTTGGCCACGCCCGGCTCGATGATCTCCGCAATCTCCGGCAGGCGCGCCGCGAACTGGCGCGCGTTGATCGACGCGGCATCAAGGTTCGTGATCGTCTGCGCGGTCCTGTCGATGGCCGCCGCAATGGCCGGATTCCGCTCGGCAATCGTCGTCGTCACGGAGCGCGCGTTCGCCGTCGCGGCCTGAATGTCGAGCATGATGGAGTTAAACCGGTCGCTCTGGATAATCAGACCGTCCACAATCAGCTGCACATCGTTGGCAAGCCGCGTGACCCGCTCGGGCGTCAACACGGCAACGGCCGCCGCAACGCTCTCAATGTTGGGCCGGACACTCGCAACGGTGCTCTCCACCTCCAGCGCCACACGCGCGGCCGCATCGACCCCGATCTGCGCGTCATTAATGATCGTCGTGATTTGCGGTGTGCGCTCGGCGATGGCCGTGGACAGAGTCCGCGCCGCATCGGCCGTGTCACGGGCCGCCGCAATCGCGTCCGCCACCGGCTCCATCTGCCCCGCAAGGCTGTTGGCCACCACCGCCGCGTCCGCGACGATGGCCTGGACGGCGTTGCGGTCGATGTCGGTCAGCACCGCGGACATATTCTCAATGCCCGGCTGAAGCGTGCGACCAAACCCCGGCAACTGATCGGCAAATTCCTGAGCGGCGCGCACCGCCTCGCGGGCGCTCTCCACAATCGCCCCCACCTGCGGGCTCACCTCTTCCGTCAGCCCGTTGAGTCGCGTTGCCACATCCCGTGCGCTGCCCACCAGATCGCTGATCGAGGGCGCTTGATCGGCAAGGCCTGATGCGAATGTCCCGGCGTCATCAATCAGCTGCCCAATCGCCGCCGTGCGATCCGAAAGCGCAGAGGTGAAGCTCTCCACATTGGAGACAGCCTGCCCCACCTCATCAGGCACGATGCTGGCGAGCGCTTGCGACACATTCTGGAGCCCCGGCTCAAGCTGATCGACAAGGCCAGTCAGGTTCCCCGCAAACGTGCGCGCATCGCCAATGAACTGGCGGATCTCAGGCAGTTCCAGCTGGAATGCCGACGCTATCGCATCGATGCGCTCGGCAGCCCCCGCGACCCGTTGCGCAATATCAGTGATCGCCTGGCGGTTTTCAGCGAGCGTTGCCGCAAAAGCCGCGGCATTATTCACAAGGTCCTCAACCGCGACCGGATCCACCGCCGACAACACGGCCGACAGGTTCGAAATCCCAGGCTCCATCGCATCGACCAGCCCCGGCAAACGGTCCGCGGCGCTCCGTGCAGACGCGGCAGTCGCCGCAACGTCGTCGAGCGTCGTTCCGATCGCAGTGCTGCGCTCGCGCACGGTGCGCGAAATGACGGCAATGTTCTGCGCAGCTGTCGTGGCCGCCGTGATCGCCGGCCCGATCCGGCCAATCTCCATGGCAAGCCCCGCCGCCGCTTGGTCAGCGCTATTGATTAGGCGGTTGATGGCATCCGCATCCAGCGCGCGGATCACGTCGCCCGCATCGGAAATGCGTGCGTTGAGGTTATCGACCAGCTCCGGCGCACGCGATGCGGCCGACGAAAGCTCCGCCGTCAGAGTGTTGGCGTTGCGCACGGCCTCAGCTGCGTCCTCGCGCACCTCCGCCAAGCTGCCCGACAACTCAGCAAGGTTATTTGCCGCCGTTCCAGCATCAGTCACGAACTGGCCGACAACCCCAGGGCTCACCGCCGACACCACAGACAGCGCCCCCTCCAGCGCCTCACCCAAGGTGCCGGCAGCATCGTCGAGCCGGTTCACCACCCCGCCCACATTGCCCACAATCGTTTGCGCCTGATCGGCGATGCTCGGCAACGAATTGGCAAACGTGCTCACATCGCCAACGATCTGCGTAACGGCAGCGGGCGGAACGGCGGCCAGCAACGTATCGGCCCGATCCACGGTGCGGCTCAAGACTGGCACAGCTTCGGCAATCTCCTGCGCCGCCGCTCCAGCATCGCCGATCAGCCCCTCGCTGGCGGGCGCAGACGCGGCAAGGCTTTCCGACAAGGTCCGCGCGTTGGTGAGCACCGCGCCGACATTCTCACGGTTGTCGCGCAAGATGCCGTTCACCTCGCCAAGCGTTTCGTTGATTTGGGCGAGCACCGTCTGCGCTGAATCGAGCACCGACGTGAAATCGCTGGTGGCTGCACGAAGCGTTGGGATCTCCCCCTCACCCAGCCCCGCAAAAATGGACTCCGCCTCCGGATCACCGCCCGTCAGCGAAATAAAGGACACACCCGTCAGGCCTGTGGACGAGAGCTTCGCCTCGGTATCGGGCTTCACCGGCGCGTTTTGCGTTACCCGCGCCACGGCAATCACATCATCGCCGCCCCGGGGCTGCCACTCCAGCCGCGTCACCTCACCAACGCGGATACCGTTGTAAAGCACCGACCCGCCGATTGACAGGCCCGTCACTGGCTCCGGAAACACCACGCGAATGAACGCTTGCTGGCCCGGCTCACTGGACCTGTAGAGCCACATCAGGGAGCCCAGCGCCGCCAACATGACCATGACCACAAATGCGCCGATGGCGACGTAGTTGGCACGGGTTTCCATAACGCACTCTCAAAGCTCGCGGCCGGATCGCCGGCCAGGGGTGAGCACTGCCGAAGCAGCGCAAAGACTTATCCGGCCGCGCTGACGTTCGCGCCCGCCGCGCCGGACAGAAAACGGCCACCGCGACCACCGCGGAAATACTCCTCGATCCACGGGTGGTGCACATTCATCAGCTCCGGGATGGTCGCATTGGCGATCACCTTCTTGTCCGCCAACACAGCCACGCGGTCACAGACGGCATAGAGGCTGTCGAGATCGTGGGTCACCATGTAGACGGTAAGTCCTAGCGAATCGCGAAGCCGGGCCACCAAAGCATCGAACGCCGCCGCGCCAATGGGATCGAGTCCAGACGTCGGCTCATCGAGAAACACAAGGTCCGGATCAAGCGCCAAAGCCCGCGCAAGTGCCGCGCGCTTGATCATCCCGCCCGACAGCTGAGAGGGGAACTTGCTGCCCGCACTGCGTGGCAGCCCCACCGTGTCGAGCTTCAAGTAGGCGAGCTCGTCCATCAGCCGCTGACTAATGTCGTAGTGCTCGCGCATCGGGACTTGGATGTTCTCTTTCACAGTCAGTGAGGAGAACAGCGCACCCATCTGAAACAGAACGCCGCAGCGTCGGTTTATTTCGCTCTGCTGCTGGGCGGTGAGTTTGTCTTTATCGTAGCCGAATAGCTCGACGGTGCCTGCGGCCTTTGGCACCAGTTCCAAGATCATGCGCATTAGCACCGACTTGCCCTGACCAGAACCGCCCACAAAGCCCAGGATCTCACCGCGCCTGACATCGAGATCAAGGTCGCGGAAAATCACCGCGTCGCCGAACTGCACCTTCGCGCCACGGACTTTGATGACGAGGTCGTTGGGGTCTTTGGAGGCGGCGCGAAGGTTCATCAGATGCCAATCCCTGCAAGGAACACGGCAAAGACACCGTCGACCAGGATCACAAGGAAGATGGACTTCACGACCGCGCTGGTGACGTGCCGACCAAGGGATTCGGCGCTGCCACCCACCTTCAGCCCTTCATTACAGGCCACAAGCCCGATGATCAGCGCCATCACTGGCGCTTTGGCGAGCCCCACCAAGGCCTCCACGGGCGTTACCGCCTCGTTGAGCCGCTGCAAAAACAGGTCGGGCGTGATGCCCAAATAGGCCCACGAGACCAGCGCCGCGCCCACCAACGCTGCAATGTCAGACAGGAACGTCAGGACCGGCAGCGCGAGGATCAGCGCGATCAGCCGCGGCACCACAAGCACCTCGACCGGATCCATCCCCATGACGTTGAGCGCGTCCACTTCTTCGCGCATTCGCATGGAGCCGATTTCGGCCGTGAAGGCCGAGCCGGACCGCCCAGCAACCAAGATTGCCGCGAGGAGCACCCCAATCTCGCGCAGGATCAGAACGCCGGCGAGATCCACCACAAACAGATCCGCACCGAAGGCCTGGAGGTAAAATCCGCCCTGCTGCGCCAAAATCAGTCCGATCAGGAACGACATCAGCATCACGATCGGCACCGCACCGCGACAGGTGCGGTCAAAGTTGGCGAGCACTGCAACCAACCGCAGGCGACGCCAAGCGGTGAACGCGGTGGCAAGGCGAAGCCCAAACACGCCCAGGATCGACAACAGCGCGACGGCATCGCGGCCGATCATCACCATCGTCTCGCCGATGCTGATCAGCGCCCGCACTGTCATGTACGGGCGAGGCGGCCGGTTCTCAGGGTTCGGAATGTGTCGCTCAATCTCGTCGAGCAGGAATTTCAGCTCGGGCGAGGGATTGCACATCCACACATACCGCCCGCCATACTCGGTCTGGGCCCGCGTGCGGTGGATTAGCCAAGCGCCGGAGCTATCGGCGTCGTGCACATCGGCAAGGTCGAGCGCGATGCGCTTGGCGCTCCCCACGGGAAGGTCCAACAAAGCACGCTCCGCCGCCCGGCTGTTCGCCAGGGTGAAGTCGCCTCGCAGTTTGACCGTCAACGTGTCGCCATCGGCCTCGGTCGTCACCGCAGGCACCACGCTGGGTGCGATCGCGTCCATGCCTCGCGCTGCACTCCTGTGATGTGCACTAATACCCAAGACCTAGGGCACGCGTCACCATACAATGCTTCCGCAGCGCGACGGTTTCGGGCCGGTGCGGCAATTCTCACACAGGGCTCCACCATGCAATTGCAGCGACCTTATCTTCTATTTCTCGGCGATGTTCCCGACGCGCTGGCCGCCAAAACCGCGTACGGCATCGTCGATTGGCGCCGCGATTGGTGCGTCGGGCAGTGGCGCCTACCAGGCTGCGGCGCCGACACTGGCTTGCCCGATGTGAGCGTGGCCGAGGCCATCGAAGCGGGCGCCAAAACGCTGGTGATCGGTGTCGTCAACGCCGGCGGCGTGTTGCCGGCGCACTGGGTGTCATCGATTGTGGAGGCGATGGAAGCCGGCATGGATGTCGCCGCTGGGCTCCATTCGCGCCTCGACTCAGTCCCCGAAATCGCGGCCGCCGCGAAGGCCCACGGCAGGGCGCTCCACGACGTGCGCATGTCCACCCAAACCTTCGCTACCGGCAAGGGCGTGAAGCGCACCGGCAAGCGTCTTCTCACCATCGGCACCGACTGCTCGGTGGGCAAAAAGTACACCGCGCTCGCCCTCGAGGCTGGGATGCGCGAGGCCGGCATGGACGCCGAGTTCTGCGCCACCGGCCAAACCGGCGTCTTCATCTCCGGCCGCGGCGTGGCGATCGACGCTGTCGTGGCTGACTTCATCGCAGGCGCTGCCGAGTGGCTTACCCCCGAAACCGACGAAAACACCTGGCAGGTGGTGGAAGGCCAAGGCTCGCTGTTCCACCCCTCCTTCGCCGGCGTCACCCTTGGCTTGCTGCACGGCTCGCAGCCGGACGCGTTCGTGGTCTGCCACGAGCCGACCCGCACCAATATGCGCGGCGTCAAAACTCCGCTGCCGACGATCCAAGACGTCATCGACATGACCATTGCGCTCGGCAAGCTCAACAACCCGGCCATCAAGCCGGTGGGGATTGCCATCAACACCCAGGCACTCTCCGAAGCGGACGCCAAGGCTGTCATTGAGGACACCGGCAAGGCGCACGGCCTACCCGCCACAGACCCGGTGCGCTTCGGCGTCGACCCCATCGTTCAGCGCATCAAAGCCGACTTCAGCTGACCGCCATGAAGACCTTTCAAGTCACCCACGATGTCTTCCCGATCCGGGGCAGCTTCACCATCGCCCGCGGCACCCGCACCGAAAGCCATGTGGTCACCGTGACCGTCACCGAAGGGCGGCACGTCGGCCGCGGTGAGGCGACGCCCTACCCGCGCTACGACGAAACCATTGAGGGCGTGATGGCCAACATCACCGCCCAAAGAGCAGCCTACGAGGCAGGCGATCTGGACCGGACCGCGCTTCAAGCGGCGATGCCAGGCGGCGCGGCGCGCAACGCCATCGACTGCGCGCTGTGGGACCTGGAAGCCAAGAAAGCCGGCCGCAGCGTCGCCGAGCTGCTGGGGCTGACCCTCAATCCGGTCACGACCGCATTCACCATCTCGCTCGGCGCGCCCGACACGATGGCGAACGCCACCAAGGACGCGGCCCACCGCCCGCTTCTCAAAGTAAAGCTCGGCGGCGCCGACACGTCGGACCCCGAGCGGATCGCAGCCGTGCGGGCCAACGCACCGCAAGCCACGCTCATCGTCGACGCCAACGAAGGCTGGTCACCCGACACGCTCGCCACCAACATGGCGGCCTGCGCTGAAGCCGGCGTCGCGCTCATCGAGCAGCCGCTCCCAGCCAGTAACGACGCCGCGCTGCGTGACCTACCTAAGACCGTCACCCTGTGCGCCGATGAAAGCGTGCACACCCGCGACGGCCTTGCTGCCCTCACCGACCGCTACCACGCGGTCAACGTGAAGCTCGACAAGGCGGGTGGCCTCACCGAAGCCTTAGAGCTCATCAAGGCGGCCCGCGCCCTTGATCTTCAGGTGATGCTCGGCTGCATGATCGGCTCGTCACTCGCCATGGCACCAGCCTTCCATGCGGCCCAGACAGCGGATTTCGTCGACATCGACGCGCCGCTTTTCCTCGCCGCCGACCGTGACCCGCCCATGGAGTTCGAAGGCTCAGTGGTCCGCCCGCCAACGTCGTTGCTGTGGGGCTAACTGCCCCGCTTCAACCTGACAGCGCCCAATTTTTAGCCCATGAGCGCGGACGCCAGCATCTGATCGTCCACGTTGCCGCCTGACAGCACAACGACCACGGTCTCGCCGCGCACGGGCACCAACCCCGACAAAAGCGCGGCAAGGGCGATCACGCCTCCAGGTTCCGCGACAACCTTCAGCTCCCGTGCTGCAAACGCCATGGCGGGGCGCAGGAGATCGTCGGACACGGCGATCCCAGGGCGGACAAGCTCGCGATGGACCGCAAACGTGTTGGTCCCGGGCGTCGGCGCCAGCAGCGCGTCCGCAATGGAGCCCGAAGCCTGCGCATTGGCAACGCGTTCGCCGGCCTCAAGAGACCGCGTCAGGTCATCAAAACCCTCAGGCTCCACCGGCTGGACCACCACATCAGGCATGGTCGCAGCCATCGCAACCGCAACGCCGGCAATCAGCCCCCCGCCGCTGACCGGCACCAGAACGCGGTCGGCCCGTTCGCCCAACGCCGCAAGATCGGCTGCAATCTCCAGCCCCGCCGTCCCCTGCCCCGCCATAACGCCAGGATCGTTGAAGGGGTGCACAAAGGTCGCTCCAGTCTCCTCGGCAATGGCCGCTGCGATGGCGTCCCGGTCCTCGCCCGCCCGGTCATAGCCCACAACGCGAGCGCCGGACCGCTCCGTCCGCGCGCGCTTCACCGCCGGCGCGTCGTGCGGCATCACGATGGTCGCCGGAATGCCAAAGAGCCGCGCCGCCTCCGCGAGCCCTTGCGCGTGGTTGCCGGAGGAGCACGCCACCACCCCCGACGCGCGCTTACCCTCAGGGATCATCGCAATGCGATTGTAAGCCCCACGAAACTTAAACGAGCCAGTGCGCTGCAGGCATTCAGCCTTCACAAACACCTTCGCGCCCACCGCATCATCCAAAACGTCGTTGTGGATCAGAGGAGTACGGACCGCGCACCCAGCAATACGCGCCGCAGCATCTTTTACATCTGCGAGCGACAAAACGCTCTCGGAGGGCAACGTCACCGCCGCACTATCCATCGTCATCGCCCCCAAACCGATGCACGCCACCGCCGTCGTCAACATACCCAACGTGGCTCACCACACCATCGGCGCTCACCCGGTGGAGCGCATAGGCCGGCGGCTCCAGCGTGGCGCCAAACTCCGCCCGGTCATTCAGCGCCATCGACACTTGATGGGCCGTCCCCGGGATCACCATCGCGGTGGTCCCGGCAAAGCTCGCCACCACGGTCCGGTGAACATGGCCGCAGACAATGCGCATAACGTTCCCGTGCCGCCTCACGATCTCGGCAAACGCTGGCGCATCGGTCAGGCCAATCTTGTCCATCTGCGCAATACCGGTCTCGAACGGCGGATGATGCATTGCAATCACCGTCGGCCCCGCCCCGGCCAGTGTCTCGTCAATCCAGGCCAACTGAGGCGCGCCCAGCGATCCGTAAAACTCACTCGGATTGAGGCTGTCGATCGACGTATCGAGGCAGACGAGTGTGATCTCCCCGAGCCTATGGGCGTGCGCCACGCGTGAGGGGATCGGCGGATGCGCCACCCCCGGCAAGCTCACAAGCGCCTCCCGCAGCGGCGCCTTCAAGTCATGGTTGCCCGGCACGACCAGGACGGGCACCGAGAACAGCGCCAGCAGCGCCGCCGCCCGGTCATAGGCGTCAGGCTCGCCCTGATCGGCGATATCGCCAGTCACAAGAACGGCATCAATGTCGGGATGGCGGGTCATGAGCGCCCGCACCGCCCGCTCGGCGTACGGAAACGTGTCGATGAACCGCTGAGTCAGCACGCCAGGCGGGCGCAAATGCAGATCGGTGATTTGGGCAAGCAACGGCATTGCCATCGTCATACCAGTATCGCGCCAGACAGCGAAGAGAGCGGCCTGCCCTGTGTGGACGTGCTGCCGCGGCCCAGCTAGACGGCTCCCGTTGGGAGAACATTGCATGTCGTCTGCCGCCGTCACCGACACCGGCTCAAGCGATCGCGCGTCCTTAGGCTTGGGCGGGCTGATCGTGCTCGTCCTCGCCATCGGCCTTGGCTACTTTGCAGGCGCCGCGGGGCTTGGCCCCATCGACCGCGACGAGCCGCGCTACACCCAAGCCACCAAGCAGATGATCGAAACGGGCGACTATGTGCGCATCCGCTTCCAAGAAGCGCCGCGCCACAAAAAGCCCATCGGCATCCACTGGCTGCAGGCCGCCGCCGTGAAGGTCTCAGGCATGGGCGCCGACGCCCCCATCTGGGTCTACCGCGTGCCCTCCGCGCTCGGCGCGTTCGCCGCGCTCCTCCTCACCATCTGGGCCGCCCGCGCCTTCCTGCCGACGGGCCAGGCTGTGGCGGCGGGAGCGCTTTTGGGCGCCACCATCATCGTCGGCGTGGAGGCGCATCTGGCCAAAACCGACGCCGCACTCCTCGCCACCATAGTCGGCGCTCAAGGCGCCCTCGCCCGCGTTTGGCTCGGCGATCAACGACGACGAGTTGCAGCTCTTTTCTGGCTCTTCCTGGGCCTTGGCATCCTCGTCAAAGGCCCCATCGCGCCTCTCGTCGTCGGGCTCACAATCGCCGTGCTCACAATCGCAGGCCAGCGCAACCTCATCTTGCGCCTCCGCCCGCTCACCGGCGTTCTGATCGCCGCCGCCATTTGCCTCCCCTGGTACATCGCAATCGGGCTCGCCACCGACGGCGCGTTCTACGACGCCGCCCTCGGCCGCGACTTCTTAGGCAAAGCCGCCACCGGGCAGGAAGGCCACGGCGCGCCACCGCTGACCCACTTGGCGCTGTTCTTCATCATCGCCTGGCCACTCGCACCGCTCACAGTCGCCGCCCTGCCAGGCTTCTGGAAACGACGCGGCCAAGTGTTTCTGTTCGCCCTCGCATGGGTCGCACCGGCCTGGGTGGTCTTTGAACTCGTAACCACCAAGCTGCCGCACTACACGCTGCCCATGTACCCCGCCATCGCCATCGCGACAGTCGCTGCTTTGGCCGCACACCCGCCGCCCCGTTGGGTGACCATCATCGCAGGCCTGATCATCGCCGCCGTGCCGCTCGGCGCTACACTCGTCGCGCCAGTCGGCTTCTGGCTGTTCGAAACGCCCATCCCCTGGTCCGGAATGGCCGTGCTCGCCGTTGCAGCCGCCGTCGGGATTTACGCGTGCGTCAGCGTTCTCAAAGGTGCATCGCTCATCTCAACTCCCGTGATTGCGCCCACACTCGCCGCGGCACTCGTGGCGCAGGCGGCGATCTGGGGCATCGTCCTGCCGCGGCTGGAGCCGGTCTGGATTAGCGAGCGCCTCGTCACCGCAGCGCGGGCCGCAGCGCTCTGCCCCGACTCTCGGCTGGTGAGCATGCACTTCCGCGAGCCCAGCATGATCTTCCTGTCCGGCACCAACACCGCCCTCCTCTCCGCCGAAGCGGCCGTCGCACTGGCTCAGGAGGAGTGCGTCGTCATCGCAGCCGCCGAACGCGACCTGCCGCCATTGGAAGAGGCCATGTCGGCAGCGGGGATACCACTGGAAACCGCGGGCACCGTGACGGGCTTCAACATCTCAAAGGGTGATCCGGTCGAGATCACGCTATTTCGTACGCCCGATGGCGCCACCGACCGTGGCGTTCAGGACACGGCGGCCGAGGCAGACCCCGGCTAACCACATCACCGGGGGATCGTGTGCGGTACTGGCCTTGCCGCGCGGCCCGGCCAGCATGTACCGCAATGGGTTCAGGACAGGGAGTTGGTGAATGCAAGCCCGCACCAGGAGCGTCCCGCCGCCTCCGGGCGGTCCGCCGCTCTTCACCATCGTCATCCCCGCAAAGGATGAAGCGGGTGCCATTGGCGCCGTGCTCAGCGAACTGGCCGACGTCCCGCTGCCCGCACCCTTCGAGATCGTCGTCGTGGACGACGGCTCCACCGATGGCACTGCCGAGGCAGTCCGCGCCCACGGCGCAGACAACGTGAGACTCCTGCGCCACGACCAGGCCGGCGGCAAATCCCGCGCCGTGCGCGCCGGCGCGGTCGCCGCAAGAGGCGATATCATCATCACGCTCGACGGCGATGGCCAAAACGACCCACAGTTCCTCCCCGCTCTCGTCGCGCCGCTCATCAGCGACCCCGACGTCGGCCTCGTCGCCGGCCAGCGCACACGCCGCCACGACGGCTGGCGCAAAAAGCTGGTCTCAAAGATTGCCAACAAAGCGCGCCGCAGCATGCTGCGCGACGACACGCGCGACACCGCCTGCGGCCTCAAGGCCATGCGCCGCGCCCCGTTCCTGATGCTCCCCTTTTTCGACAACAACCACCGCTTCTATCCCGCCCTCTTCCAACGCGAGGGCTGGCGCATCGCCCACGTCGCCGTCGCAGACCGTCCCCGCGTCGCCGGCCAGTCCAAGTACGGCGTGTGGGACCGCGCAGCGGTCGGCATCCCCGACCTCCTCGGCGTGTGGTGGCTTGTGCGCCGCAGCGCACGCCGGCCCAGCGCCAGCGAAGTGCCACTCAGCGACAACCAAACCGAAACAGTGCTGAAAGAACACGCCGATGGCTGACCTTTGGAGCGCCACCGCCAGCTGGTTCCAGGCCGTCTTCGTCGATCAATTCAGCGTGTGGGTCGCCATCGGCTTCGCAGCGCAGATCATGTTCTCCGCCCGCTTTCTCATCCAGTGGATCGCGTCAGAGCGGGTCGGCCGTTCGGTGGTGCCGGTGGCGTTTTGGTTCTTTTCCATCGCCGGCGGCTCGATCATGCTTGCCTACGCGATCCACCGCCAGGACCCAGTCTTCATCCTGGGCCAAGCGGCGGGTCTGATCATTTATTCGCGCAACCTCTACCTCATCTTCAAAGAGCGCCGCGGCGCCCTCGCCAAGACGAGCTAGCCGCTACTCCGCGGCCATCCGGTCGCCGGAAAACGCAGCATCAAGGTTGGCCGACAGATCGGCAATCAAGTCAGCCGGATCCTCCAGACCGATGTGCAGCCGCACCACATGCTCGTCCGCCGGCCACTCGGTGCAAGAGCGCATGTTCGGGACCGGCTGCACCACCGCGAGGCTTTCAAAGCCGCCCCAAGAATAGCCAATTCCAAACAGCGACAGGTTGTCCACGAACGCCTCCACCCCACGCCGCACATCACCCTTAAACGTGATCGCAAAAAGCCCGCTCGCCCCGGTCATGGTGCGCTTCCAGATCTCATGACCCGGCGCGCCCGGCAGCGCCGGATACAGCACGCGGTGCACCGCCGGATGCGCCGACAACCACTCAGCCACAATTCGCGCGTTCCTCTGGTGCCGCTCCAGCCGCACATCGAGCGTACGAATACCCCGCAGCGTCATAAACACATCGTCAGGGCCCACATTCATGCCCCAGTGCTGCGCCGCTTTGTGCACCTTCGCGATTGCCTCACCGTTGCCCGCGATGGTGCCCATCAAAAGATCAGAATGGCCGGCAAAATACTTAGTCGCCGCTTGGATCGACAAATCGACCCCATGATCGAGTGGACGGAAAAACAGCGGCGTTGCCCAGGTATTGTCCATCAAGACCGTTGCGCCAGCAGCCTTCGCCTGCGCCGCGCGCGCCGGAATATCGATCATCTCAAAGGACGCCGACCCCGGCGCCTCCAAAAACACCGCCGATACCGGCCCCTCATCGAGCGCCGCCTGCAGCGCCTCCTCTGAGCCGCAGTCCACATAGGTCGTCGCCACACCAAACCGGGCGAGCTGACCGTCACAAAACTGGCGCGTCGGATTGTAGATGTTGTCAACCACAATGATGCGCTCACCCGCACCAGTCACCGCAAAGAGCGCCAGAGCGCATGCGGTGAGGCCAGAGCCCGTCAGCACAGTCCGCTCCGCTCCCTCCAAACCGCTCACCACCTCGCACAGCGCCTCCGTGGTGGGCGTGCCCTTGCGGCCGTAGGTGTACTTTTGGGTCCGATCCACGGTGGCTTGAACGTTTGGATAAAGGATCGTGGACGCATGAACGACGGGTGGATTGACGAAGCCGTGATAGTCCGCCGGATCATGGCCGGAGTGGACCAACCGTGTGGCCGTATTCAGCGGCGTCTCGCCGCTGTCTGTCGGTTTGGTCATAGAAATTACTTCTCCACCCGTTGGCGTTTTGGAACAGTTCTGCTTAATTCGCGGGCCATGCATAACCGGCATGCAGATCGAGATCGGATCGGCATACCCCATGCATATCGCAAAATCCAAAGCCGAACGGCTAACCAATTATTGGAGAGAGCAGACCAATGACCACCATGAAATGGGTCGCAGCCATCGCGGCGGCCGGCGTGATGACCGGCGGCATCGCCAACGCTGCAACGCTGGGCGAGATTCAAGAGCGCGGCAACCTGCTTTGCGGCGTGTCCACCGGCGTGCCCGGCTTCG
>CAKZYH010000373.1 GCA_937884725.1 uncultured Paracoccaceae bacterium | reverse complement strand
CGACATGCCGGCCTGCATCGTAGGTGGCATCAACGGGGGCGAGCGGGGTGCTGCCAGAGGGTACAAGCTCAGCGATCTTGCCGTTTTCCACGACCAGTCCGCCGCCGGTATTGTCGGCCAGAATTGCGAGCGGCGCCTTAATCCACGTGCGCATTCGTTAGTGTTCTCCAAGCGGGCGATGGGAGCTTTGGCCGCGTCGAACCGTCATGCAAGCACCTCGCCGTTGTTCGCCTCTAATGATTTTGCCGCTACGAGTGCGCGGGTAGCAGCGTGCGTTGGATCCATCAGGACGGACGTCACATCGCCCGCCTCCACAATGCGGCCAGCGTCCATCACCGCGACGGTGTCAGCGAGGTTGGCAACGAGGGCCAGGTCGTGCGCGATCAGAATGAGCCCGCCGATTACGCCACTGCGCACAAGGTCGTCGAGCAAGGTGATGATTTCGCTGCGCAACGCGGCGTCGAGCGCCGATACGGGTTCGTCGGCAATGACGATCTGCGGGCGCACGATGAGCGCGCGCGCAATGGCGATGCGCTGGCGCTGGCCGCCGGAGAAGGCGTGGGGCCGGCGCTGTAAGCTCGTCGGCGGTAGGCCAACGCTCTGCAATGCTTCCGCGGCGCGCCGGTCGGCTTCGGCGCGTGACACTCCGCTGCCGTGGAGTGGCTCGGTGATGATCCGCCGGACGCTGTGGCGTGGGTTGAAGCTGGTTGCCGGGTCCTGGAAGACCATCTGGATATGCCGGCGCCGCGCGTGCAGGTCCGCCGGCTCGCCGCCCATTGTGAGCGGGCCGTCGAGCCGTTCCAGGCCCAGAATTGCGCGCGACAGCGTAGTTTTGCCTGAGCCTGAGCCGCCCACAAGCGCAAGACGTTCGCCACGGCGAAGGGTCAGACTAGCGCCCCGTACGACCTCGACGTTGCCGCGGAAGGCGGCGACATCACGGATCGTGAGGAGCTCGGGTTCGTCCGGTCGCTTTGTGCTGCGCGCTGCGCGAGGTTTGAGCCGAACGCCATTCACCAGGCGCCGCGACGCGTCGGATCGTGGAGCGTTGAGCAAGCTTTTCGCCGGCGCATCCTCAACCAGCTGGCCGCTGTCCATGACCAGGATGCGGTCACATCGCCGTGCAATATCAAGGTCATGGGTGATGAGGAGGAGCGCGGCATCGTGGGTGACGTCAAACAAAAGGTCCAAAACGCGGGCGGCCGTTACCGTGTCGAGCGCACTCGTCGGCTCGTCCGCCACCAAGATTCTGGGCGCCATCGCAATGGCGATCGCGATGGCGACGCGCTGACGTTGGCCGCCGGATAAGGTGTGCGGGTACCGCTCTGGCCCGATGCCGCTCGCGGTGAGCCCCACTGCGTCGAGCAGCGCATCAACACGCTCCCGCGCGCCGCCGTGGAGGCGGAGCACCTCCCAGATTTGGGGGCCGATCCGATGCACTGGGTTCAGGGCGAGCGCGGGCTCTTGGAAGACCAGCCCGACGTCCCGCCCACGCAGCCGCGAGAGGTCTCGCTCGCCCATTGCGAGGACGTCGCGCTCGTTTACGAGCACTTTGCCTGTGTACGTGATGCCCGCCGGCGGAAGCCCCAGGATGGAGCGCCCGGTGAGCGATTTGCCGGATCCGGACGAGCCGAGCAGTGCGACGCGCTCGCCCGCCGCCACCTTGAAGGTGACCTCGCTGACGAGAAGGCGGCCGCCGACGGTGGCTCCGAATGATTTCAGTTGCACCGTCATTCGCCGGTGAACCGGGCAAGGCGTGGGTCGAGACGGCGGCGCAAGCCTTCGCCGAGTACCGTCGCGGCAAGCACCGACAACGCGATCGCAATGCCGGGCCACAAGGCGAGTTGGGGCGCGAGCACGATGAGTGTTTGCCCCTCGGCAAGCATCCGCCCCCAGGACACTGCCGGCGGTTGCGCGCCAAGGCCGACATAGGAAAGACCCGCCTCTGCAAGCACCGCAACAGCGAATTGGGTTGCCGCTTGTGTGAGAATGACGGGCGCGATGTTGGGCAGGACATGCTCCACCGCGATGCGCGCTCGGCCCTTCCCCGCGAGCCGAGCAACGGCGACAAAGTCGAGCGCCAGCACTTGGCGTGCGCTGTTCGCGGCGAGGCGCGCGAAGACCGGGGTGTTGAAAATACCAATTGCAACCAGGGCGTTAATGGCACGCGGTCCGGTCAATGTTGTGAGGATCGCAGCGGTGATCAGGGCGGGAAAGGCGAACACGAGATCGTTACCGCGCATGATGACTGAGGCGCGCCAGCCGGTGAGCGATGCTGCCGCAAGACCGAGCGGCACGCCGCACACCACACCGATCAGCACCGCGCCAAGCCCGACGCCGAGCGAGGTCGCGGCGCCCGCCATCAGCATGGATACAACATCTCGGCCATATTGGTCGGTGCCAAGGGGATGCTCTAGGGAGCCGCCGGCGAAGCGGTTGGCAACGTCGACTGTATCGACGGCGTAGGGCGTCCACACGACGGCGAGCATAGCAATCGCCGCCATCAGCCCCGCGGCACCAAGGCCCATCGAGAGCCGGGTCACGGGCCTGCCGATACTGGGCGCCTCGCCGACTGGCGGGGGTCGCTCGCGATGGCAAGAAGATCGCAAATGCCGTTCGCCACCACGACGGCGGCCACCACCAGGAGGACAACGCCCTCAACCACGGGAATGTCGCGCTGAGATACTGCCTGAAATAACAGCCTGCCGAGCCCCGGCAGCGAAAAGACGGTTTCAATGATGATGGCGCCGGCGAGCAGGAAACCGAACTGCAGGCCTATGATGGTGACGATGGGCGCCCAGACGGTGGGGAGCGCATGGCGCCACGCCGCTTGCCGGGCTGACAGCCCTTTCGCCCGGGCCAGCGCGACATAGTCTTGGTCCATCGCCTCGCCGACCGCGATCCGCGCGAGCCGGGCCAAAATGGCGGCTTGCGGGGCGGCAAGGGCGATGGCGGGCAGCGCTAGCGCCGTCAATCCGGCCAGAACTCCGCCGGACCAGCCGGGGAAACCGCCTGCCGGCACCCAACGCAGGATCACCGCGAACACATAAATTCCGACGAGGCCCAGCCAGATGTTGGGGACGCTGAGGAGGATTTGTGCACCGGCCATGGCGGTTCGGTCCGCCCAGCCGTCCCGCACCACCGCCGCAGCGACCGCGACGGGCAGCGCGACGGCGACGGTGAGCGTGACCGCCAGGACCGCCAGCGGCACCGATACTGAGGCGCGTTCCATCAATAGCGTCGAGACCGGCACGCCGTAGGTGAGCGATGTTCCGAAATCGCCCACCACGACGCCGGAGAGCCACGCGCCGAACTGCACGAATAGCGGCTCATCGAGGCCCATCTGTTCGCGCAAAGCCGCGACGGCTGCGGGGTCGGCGTTGATGCCAAGCATCAACTCGGCCGGATCGCCCGGCATGATGTGCAGCGCCAAAAACACCAGCACGGCTGCCGCCAAAAGCGTTCCAACGAGGCCGGCGAGCCGACCCGCCAAACGCAGCGCCAGCGCGCGGGTGACCACGCCTACTCAGTCCACCTGACGCCCGTCACATCATTGGCCTGGACCGGCGCGTCGGACCACAGGCCGTCGAGCCGGGCGTCCCACACGCCGATCTTCGGCAGCTGGAACAGGAAGCCGTTGACCGCATCCTCGGCGATCAGCCGTTGCGCCTCTTGCAAGAGCGCCACCCGCTCTTCCGCATCGACGGTGCTGTCGAGCGCGGCGACAATCTCGCTTACACGTTCATTTTCAACGTGAAAATAGTAGTCCGGGCGGGTGTAGATGTTGATGTCCGCCGGCTCGGTATGGGCGACAATGGTGAGGTCGTAGTCCTTGCCGCGGAAGGCTTTGGTAAGCCATTCGGCCCACTCCACAGGGCGCAGCGCCACATCAATCCCGACAGCGCGCATTTGGGCGGCAATCAACTCACCGGACCGGCGGGCGTAGGCGGGGGGCGGTAAAGTGAGCGTGAGCGACAGGTTTTCGACGCCCGCCTCGGCCAGGAGGGCGCGCGCACGGTCGGGGTCGTAGGCGTTGACGCTGGTCAGATCCAGATAGGCCGCGTTGTGCGGGGGCATTGGCGCACCGATCGGCGTTGCGGTGCCGAACATGGCGCCATCCACCAGCGCTTGCCGGTCGATGGACGAGGCGATGGCGCGGCGCACACGCACATCGTCGAGCGGAGCGCGGCGGCTGTTGATCGCCAAAATCGTCTCGCCCTCGGTGGTGCCGATTTCCACGTGGTAGCGCGCATCGCCCTCAAGCAGGGGCAGCGATTCGGGTGCGGGAAAGTTCGGAAACGCGTGAACGTCGCCGGCGAGCATGGCGCTCAGCGCCACCGTGGGATCGGCGATGAAGGCAAACTCCACCGATGGCAGCTGAGGCGCCTCCCCCCAATATTCCTCGTACGGAACGAGCCGGACGCGATCGCCGCGGCGCCAGGCATCCAGCCGGAACGGGCCTGTCCCCACGGGCGCTGTCATGTTCTCATCCGCGCTGTTGGGGTGGACCATGACGGCATCGCCCCAGCCCATGGCGTAGGGAAGATCGGCATCGGGCGTGGACAGATGGATGGTGAGCGTTGTCGGATCGACGACTTCGACGCGATCGATAGCTTGAAACAGCTGGGGCTGGGCGTTTGGCGCCCCTTCTGCCCGGGCGCGGTCGAGCGAAAACGCGGCCACATCCGCGTCAAACGCGCTGCCATCGTGGAATGTCACGCCGTCACGCAAGGTGAAGGTCCACGACAAGCCGTCGTCCGCCGGGGTCCACGTGGTAGCGAGCGCCGGCACGACGCTTCCGTCGGAGGCAATGGCAGTCAGGCCTTCAAAAAGATTGGCGTAGACAATTTCGTCAATGGCGGCGGCGGCGCCGGCGGTGGGGTCAAGATGCGGCGGTTCCAGCGCCATCCCGACGACAAGGGGTCTTTGTGAGGCCGCCATCGCGCCTGTCGCGCCAAGGGCCACCCCCGTCGCGCACACAACAGCAAGCAGCCCAACCCGCAGCGTTTGAGTCAGCATTCTTTTCGCCTCCAACAGCCGTTAGAGCGCCAACCATTCAATGTGGATCACATTGAGCGGTTGAAAGCGCGCTCGCTCTTTGCTCTGGCGCGAGTTCTTTTCGATCATGCTGATCCAACCTGATCGGAACACGCGCTGGGCGAAAACTACCGGCTGTCGCGGCGAGACGAAAGCGGTTGGGGATAAGGAGTTGACGCCAATTCACGGGCCCCGAGCGAATCAGGCTTTCTAATCTCGCCAGCAGGGCAGTGCGAGCTCAGCACAATCCGGGGGAACGGAAGGGATTGGCATCCCACAAATAAAGAAAGCCCGGCGTTGCCGCCGGGCTTCCACCATCCGGGGGAATGGATGGGATTAGAAGGTGCGCTGGGCGCGGAGGAAGCCAGCGAGGGCGCCACCGGAACCAGTTGCCGCACCGATCTCTTGCTCGACGTACTCGTACTGGAGACCAGCGCCGAGGACGAAGCCAGCAACCGGCGAGTAGCCAATGAAGCCGTCGATGTCGAGCTTGTTGACCGTAACCGTGTTGTTGTCAGCGTAGGTGTAACCAGCACCGAGAGTACCGGAGATGTTCGGCGTGAAGGACGTCGACACACCACCGTGCACGGAGAAGGCATCCGTTGCGCTGAGGTTGTTGGTCACGACGTTGTAGAAGCCGTCACCGATGAAGCCACCGATACCTGCGTCAGCGTACAGAACCGCGTTGCGGGCATAGGTACCCTGGATACCAACCGAAGTACCGTTACCGAACGGAACGTTCACGTTGACACCACCACCGATGGCGAAGGCCACGTCAGCGTCGGACTGAGCAAAGTCGCCGTTGACGTTGGACACACCGATCTCGCGGTAGCCGATCATACCCATCAACTGAGCCGAACCCCAGCCTTGGTCGACACGGATGTTACCAACCACATCGGGGACCCAAGCCGGACGGGCCGTGACGAGCGGAGCAGGCTGACCACCGGGAACGATGGGAAGCGCGGTCCGACGGATCGAGTCTTCGATCGAGATCGACGCGGAGAAGCCATTACCGAAAGCGGCCGTGTAAGCGGCGACCATGGTGTGGTTATCCGACACGTTCGGCACGAAGAAGAAGAACGAACCGTAGTAGGCGTCCGAGAAGTCGTAGAACGAACGGGTGTTACCGAACGTCAGACCACCGAACTGGATGAACGCACGCTCAACTTCGACCGTCGTGTTGGACACGCCGTCCTGCATCTGAGCTTGAAGCTCAGTGAAGGTCCGCAGCAGACCGAATTCGGTGTTGGTGCGGCTGTCCATGTACAGGTACGCACGAGCACGGAACCGGTAACCACGGTCGGTGTCGTCGTCGTAACCGCGGGTGCCGAGGATTTCGAAGTTCTCCTGCAGGTCGCCGAAGAACTGGTAGTCAACACGGACACGGCCGGCGACACGCAGGCAGGTTTCTGTACCCGGGATGAAGTAGAAGCCTGAGCCGTAGGCGTCGCAGATGCGAACGTAGTCCACGGGCTCGACGACAGGCAGGTCAGCTGCCTGAGCCCCGGTCACCGCGATTGCACCCGCAGCCGCGCCGAGGACAAGACCCTTGAGTTTCATGTCTCGATCTCCAAAGAGTTTCACTGGTTAGATCCTTTGACTTTCATTCCGGCGGTGACCCTCGGGCCGAAAGTCGCCGGATCTCCATTTGGCTCGGGTTGGTTTGTGGCCTTCCTTTGCCTGCTTCAGAGGACTGTGCCCCCGTCACGAGTTGGACATTGCTCAGCGGTGCCGCCCTTGCCAACGGAAAGCGTGCGCCTCACCCCCTTCACTGGTGTTCGGCCGAATCGTTTGTTGCATGGACAACACAAAATCAGGGTCTGCCGGGGGTTTTTGCCTATCTTCGGCAAGCCTTTGATAACGATTTCCCCGTGGAAAACCGGGCCGCACGGTGGGCAAGTGCCAAAAATCAAGTGGCGAAAAGCGCAACCGGAAAACGGGTCAAGTGCTCCGCAAGGTCGATGGTCCCCGCCGCACAAGCCGTCCCTGACAGCCGCTCCGTGCTTGGATAGTCCAGCATCACGGTGCTGTTTGGCGGGCGAACGGCAAGCCCGTCGCCGAGCAGGGCAAGGGGGCGAGTGAGCACAACAGCAACGGCCGAGGAGACGCCATCGCTGATGGCAACAGCCGCGGCCGCCTGAGCCAAGGGTCCGTCAATCGCTGGCTGGCTGATTGTGCCGGCG
Organism: uncultured Paracoccaceae bacterium; assembly: GCA_937884725.1. GTDB lineage: Bacteria > Pseudomonadota > Alphaproteobacteria > Rhizobiales > Amorphaceae > Acuticoccus. The sequence goes on along the minus strand of CAKZYH010000373.1, from coordinate 9,107 downwards.
ATGAACAAGTCCGGCCGCTCCGCCCGCAGCGCCAAAACCGTCAGCAGCACCCGAGCCTTTGACGCACCGGTCGTCCAGTCGGTGAGAAGCTGTTGGAGGTCAGTGTGTTTTGCTGCCTCGCAAAGTGCGCCTTCGGCCGCGAAGTCGACAGGGCGGCGATTGTCAGGATCAACCATCGACAGATCCCAGCCGAAGGTTCCCTGATAAAGGTCGGGCGCGCGCCGACCCATGCCCTTCAGGAGCGCTTGGCCAAGGCTGATGATGGCACCGGCACGAACCACATCGTGCAGCGCATCGAATGGCTCGGTGGCAAGAGCACGGGCGTGGGCCTCGATGCGCTCCTCAAAGGCGGGGTTGGCAGCCGTCCAGCTGGTGTCTTGCTTGGCTTCGCGAACGGACTTTAGCGCGGCAACCGCCAGGCGGTCGGCATAATCGTAAGTGCGTTGCAAGGGGCGGCTTGCGAAGGCCATCTGCGCCAAGCCCCAGCGCCAGTTCGCCGGCAGCCCCTCGCCGCCCAGCGCCGGCCAAAAATCAGCCCATAGTGTGGCGGCAGTTGGATCGCTCAGCGCGTAAAGCCGTGCGCGGGCATCCTCGCCGCGCTTGGTATCGTGGGTTTGGGTCGCCGCTAGACCCTGTTCGGACAGCGCGCTGACCAGCCGCGTCGGCCCGAAATCAGGTGTCAGAGCACCACCAACTTCGTTCAGCCCTAATAAAGTGAGTTCGCGATAAAATAATGTGTCTTCGATGGCCTTCGCCATGACCGGTCCGCTCGTTTGCTGAAATCGCGTCACAAACTGGCAGGCTGCGGTATCGTCCCGGCTGAACAGCGCCACAATTTGGTCGAGCGGGCCTTCGTCCTCGATGATGAGGTCGTGCACCGGAGCATTCGCGCGCGCCTCTTGTAGGACCGTGTTGTCCGCCGCGGAGAGTGAGCCGTGAGCGCAGTAGGTCCGATAGACAGGCATTGCGCATAACAGGCCAGCGATTGCCCGACGGAGCGTGTCGTCGCCGTAGTCGCGGGCGGCGGGCACGGTTTGGAACGCTGTCTTGGCGAGCGATACCAATGCCGAGAGTTCGGCTGCAAGGTGGAAGGTGATGATCCGGAGCTTTGCGTCGACGACGGGGTTGGCCGGGCCGTCGTTGGCGATTGCGGCGTAGTGGTTCTTCAGGGTTGCGAAGCCGGCTGGGTCGACGAAAAGGCCGGCTAGGCCGGCGATCAGCTCGTAGCCTGTGGTGCCGAGCACCGGCCAATGGCTGAGGTCCTCACCCGGCTCGGCGATTTTCTCCACTACTATCGGGACGGGGGCTGCAGCCGCTAGACGCTGTAAATAGGCGAGCGGGTCGGCGAGGCCGTCCACATGATCGATGCGCAACGCATCTATTCGCCCGGCGCCGACTTCAGCGAGCACGAGGCGGTGCACGTCGTCGAACACCGCGGGATCTTCGACGCGGAGGCCCGCGAGTTCGTTGATCTCGAAAAACCGGCGGTAGGTGAGGCTGTCACGGCCGTAGCGCCAGTAGACCAGGCGGTAGTGCTGCGCGGCGAGGCATTCGGTGAGGTCGTCGATGTGCTCCGTGCCTGGGGCCATCGGGATGGTATGGCCAGGAACCTGGATCGTCGGGGCGCCGGTTTCATTTGTGCTGCGGGACACTTCGCCGGCTGCGATGAGGGTGCCGAGCGGTGCGCCGAGGATGGGAAGCGTGAGCGGGCCGGCCGTCCAGTTGATGTCGAAGTGGCGGGCGAAGGGGGAGCCGGGGCCGAGCCGCAGCACATCCCACCACCACGGGTTTTGCGGGTGCGCGGCCATGTGGTTGGGCACGATGTCCACCATTAGCCGGACGCCGGCTGCGTGGAGCGCGTCGGCCATCGCGGCGAAGCCATCTGCGCCGCCGAGCGATGGGTCGAACGTTGCCGGCTCGGTGACGTCGTAGCCGTGGGTTGAGCCCGGTGCGGCGGTGAATGGGGGCGAGAGATAAAGGTGGCTGATGTTGGCTGCGGCGAGCTGGGGTGCGAGCGCTGCGACGTCCGCGAACCCGACGCCGCAACGGAGCTGGACCCGGTAGGTGGCTCTGATGGGGGCGCTCACCGTTCGCGCACTCGCCATACAGCATCAAACACGCGGTGGAGCCGTTCCGAGGCTGCGATGTCGTCGACGGTCACTGGTAACGTGTGCCGCCAGTTGGGATGCTCGCGGTCTGTGCCGGGGAGGTTGACGAGGCGGCGACCGCCCAGAACGTCCTCGAGGCGGATGGCCACGAGCTGGGAGGCCGTGCGGGCGGCGAGCCTGTGGAAGGCGACGACAATATCGTCGGTGATGGCGCCGCGGGCGCGGCGCGGGGGCAGACCGCACAGCTGCAGGAGGCGGGCGGCCTCTACGGCGCGGCCGTGACGCGCGCCGCGCTCATCGTCGGCTGTCAGTTGGCCGAGATCCCGGCGCAGATCGATGTCGTCGCCGAGCCACCATGCCTCCAGCGGCGCGATGTCGTGGGTCGAGAGGCAGGCCATGGAGGGTGCCGGGTAGGCGGCCGGCGCTTTGGCGTGCCGGCCCACATGCTCGAACGGGACGACACGCATGGACAAGATGCGCCGCGCCGCCATTCGGCCGCGAAAGCCTGGCGCCACTACACCAAGGTCCTCGCCAATGGCGATGGCTTCGTATTCGTTGCTGGCGTCCACGACGGCATCCACGAGCCCCGGCTGCGCGACGTAGGCGCCGGCGGTGGCGTCGACGCCGTCGGGGATGAGGTAGAGCCGCTCGAGCCCCATGACGTGGTCGATGCGCATCGCGCCCGCCGGTGCCATGACGGCGGCGAGCATCGCTTTATAGGGGCGGTGTTCGTCCGCCATGAGCGCTGTCGGTGAGAAAGGCGCGAGGCCCCAGTCCTGGCCGGTGGAGGAAAAAAGGTCCGGCGGGGCGCCGATCCGCACGCCGCGCATCATTAGGTCGGGGGCGGCCCAGGTTGCGGCGCCGTCCCGCGCGGCCCCGACAGCGAGGTCGAGGTAGAGGCCGACGGCCATGCCTGCGGCGGTCATCATGGCCTGCGTTTCGCCGACCTGCCGCGCGGCGATGAACTGGAGGAAGGTGTGAAACTCGATCTCGTCGGCGGCGCGCTCACAGAACTTTGCGACTTCGGCGCTGCGGGCATCCTGGTATGGGGCCGGCCAACCGCCCCAGCCGGCGCCATGCCCTTCGCCCGCCATGTGGTGGGACAGCGCCTCGAAGCGGGCGAAATCGTGCAGCGCACCGCCGCCCTCGGCTTTGAAGGTTGCGAAGGCGCGGTGATCTGCTTCGGTCGTTGTGCCAGCCGTGCGCCAGACTGACCATGCTGCGCGGAGCGCCGCGAGCTTGGCGCGGGCTGCGCCGGCGTAGTCGACGGTGAGGCTAGCGTCTGGGGCGCCGGCGTCTTGCGGGGGCGTTGCGCCGGGGAGTTGATCGGCAGCGATGATGAGTGGGTTTAGGAAACGCCGGTCCGATGGCGAGAATGGGGAGGCACGCTCAGGATCCGCGAGAAAGAGAGCGTGAAGCGGGTTGAGGCCGACGAAATCGCAGCCGGCGGCGGCGAGGGATGGAACGAGCGCTTGGAGGTCGCCCAGGTCGCCGACGCCGAAGTTGCGGGGCGAGCGGAGCTGATAGAGCTGGAGCGCGAGGCCGAATACGCGCCGATGGCTAAGCGCGTCTGGCCAGTAGGCCTGCCGAGGTCCAGCCGCGGATGCCTCGCCGGCGCCAAGGGCTGCGACGAGGGCTTCGACGGTTGCCGCACTGACCTCTGGCGCGCCGTACCAGCGCGGCGAGAGATCGATGCCCGCCAGCGCCGCCTGTTCCGCGAGCGCTGGGCCGATCATGCGCGCGGCCTCGTCACGACAGCGTCACCACGGTGCTGAGCGGTGCGCCGGTCGGGGCATTGGTCAGGGCTCCGGCTTCGACGGCGGCTATAAGTTGGCCGGCGGGTAGGGGGACCGCGGAGTCCGAGGCGTTGAAGAGCATGGTCATCGTGGCGCCATCGCCCATGGTCCATGCGACGCGCACGACACCGTGCTCTGCCTCGATGATCCGGCCGGCGTAAGGCGCGATGTTTTTCAGCCGGGGAACCACGTGATTGGCTCGCGCTTTGAGCAGGCCGGAGTAAAGGGCCAGCCACTGCGCGCCTTCCGGCGTCTGCGGCTTGGTCCAATCGATCCGCGACATGGCGAACGTTGCCATGTCGTTGGGGTCGGGAATGTCCTCGCGGGTGTCGGGATCGACGAACGCATCGAATTTGGCGAACTCGTTGCGGCGGCCTTTGCGCACCGCGGCGGCGAGGTCGCCGTCGAAGTCGGTGAAGAAGCAGAACGGGTTGGTTTCGCCCCATTCCTCGCCCATCCAGAGGAGCGGGATTTGTGGGGCCAGAAGATGCACCGCCGTCAGCGCTGCCAGCATCTCGCGCGTTGTCAGGGAGATGAGCCGGTCGCCGAAGGCGCGGTTGCCCACCTGATCGTGGTTTTGGTTGAAGATCACGAACGCGGTGAGGGGCTGGCCGGCGGATGGGACGCCGCGCGGGGTGTTGTCGTGGATCTTTGACGGCTCGCCCTGGAATATGAAGCCTTCCGTCAGGGCGCGGGCGAGCTTGCCCCAGCGGTTGTCGACGAAGTCGCCATAGTATCCCTCGCTCTCGCCGGTGGCGATGGGATGGATGACGTTGTGGTAGTCGTCGTTCCACTCGCCGGTGAAGAGGGTTGGCGCGCCATTCTCATAAGGGTGGAGGAAGATGACGTTGCGCTCGTCCTCGGTATGCAGGTGCACCGGGCGGTCGAAGCGGTTGCGGATGGCCGATGCCATCTCGACCAGAATGTGCCGCTCGGACGGGTCGCGGATGTGGTCAATGGCGTCGAAGCGCAGGCCATCGAAACGGAACTCTGACAGCCAGTAGAGCGGGTTGGCGATGAAGAAGTCGCGCACTGCGGGTTCGTCGAAGGCGATGGCGGCGCCCCAAGGGGTGTGGCGGTCGGCGTCGAAGAAGCGCGAGGCGTATTTGCCGAGATAATTCCCGTCCGGGCCGAAGTGGTTGTAGACGACGTCGAGGAAGACCACCAAGCCGCGGGCGTGGGCGGCGTCGATCAGGGCTTTGAGATCGTCCGTGGAGCCGTAGGCGTTGTGCGGTGCATAAAGAAGGACGCCGTCGTAGCCCCAGCCGCGATTGCCGCCGAATTGGGCGAGCGGCAGGAGTTCGATGGCGGTCACGCCGGCCGCCACGAGGTGGTCGAGCTTGTCGATGGCGGCGCGGTATGTTCCGCCGGGCGTGAACGTGCCGATGTGGAGCTCCATGATGACGGTTTCGTGCCAGGGCCGGCCCTGCCAGTTGGTCTGCCATTGGTATGCGCCGTGATCGACGAGTGTTGAGAGGCCGTGGACGTTGCCCATTTGCGCCCGCGCGGCCGGGTCGGGCACGCAAAAGCCGTCGGGCAGAACGAAGCCGTATCCCTCGCCGGGTGCGACGGCGGCGGTGTCGATGGTGAACCAGCCGCCGTCAACCGCCTGCATCGGCAAGTCGCCCGATGGGGTGCGCAGCGACAGGGTCGGCTGATCGGGCGCCCATAGCGCAAACCGCGTTGTGCCGTTCGCGAGCGGCTGCGGTCCCCATTGCGGCCGGGTGTGAGGCCCCTCCCCCATGGCGCTCTCCATCAGTGCACCGTGGTCCAACGGGCGACCATTGAATGCTCGCCCACTTGGAGCGCGCCGGTGGCACTGGGTCCATTGCCGTCGGGGTAGGCCTCGCCGCTCGCTGTGTCGAAGAGGAGCGACCACTCGGCGTCCGCCAGCGCGTCGGGCGGCGCGAAGGTTGCCGGCTCTCCGCCAGCGTTGGACACCAGCCAGAGGCGCGTGCCGTCCTCGCCGGCGAGGAGCATTGCGGTCGCTTTAGGGTCGCCCTTGTGCCAATCCGCCTCGGCCATCCTTGTGCCATCGCTCCGTAACCAGCTCACGTTCCGCACCTCCCCCTCCGGTGCGCGATCGACCTTCTCACCATGCAGGAAGCTGCGTTGGCGCAGCAGCGGGAAACGCCGCCGGATTGCGGTCATCTTGCGGGTGAAATCGAGCATCGCGGCATCGCGCTGATCGTGGTCGCCCCAGGAAAGCCAGTTCATCTCCGTGTCCTGACAATAGGCATTGTTGTTGCCGAACTGCGTGCGGCCCACTTCGTCGCCCATAAGGAGCATGGGGGTGCCTTGGCTGACGAGCTGCGTTGCCATGAAGGCGCGTCGCAGGCGGGCGCGCAGGTCTAAAATGCGCTCATCGTCGGTCGGGCCTTCGACGCCGCAGTTGAAGGAGCGGTTGTCGTCGTGCCCGTCCTGGCCGCCTTCGCCGTTCGCCTCGTTGTGCTTTTCGCTGTAGCTGACGAGGTCGTTCATGGTGAAGCCGTCGTGGGCGGTGACGAAGTTGACGCTCGCCCAAGGCCGGCGCCCGTGGCGATCGAACATGTCGGCCGAGCCCAACAGGTTGCGGGCGAGAGTTGGCAGGCTGCCGCGATCGCCGCGCCAGTAGGAGCGGACATCATCGCGGTAGCGGCCGTTCCACTCCGCCCAGCCGGCTGGGAAGTTGCCCACCTGATAGCCGTCGAGGCCCAAGTCCCACGGCTCGGCGATCATCTTCACTTTGTTGAGGACCGGGTCCTGCAGGACGGCGTCGAGGAACGCGGCCGATGGGTCGAAGCCGCCGCCTTCGCGGGCCATGGAGGGCGCGAGGTCGAAGCGGAAGCCGTCCACCTGGCAGACGTCCACCCAGTAGCGCAGGGAATCCATCACCATCTGCATCACCCGCGGATGGCCCACATTCAGCGTGTTTCCGGTGCCTGTGCTGTCGGCATAGTAGCGGCGGTGTTCGGAGAGGCGGTAGTAGACCGCGTTGTCGATGCCGCGGAATGAGAGGGTCGGGCCGAGTTGATTGCCCTCTGCGGTGTGGTTGTAGACGACGTCTAGGATGACCTCGATGCCGGCCTCGTGGAGGCGGCGGACCATGTATTTGAACTCATGGTGGCTGGCGTTCGGTTGGAGGTAGCGGGGGGCGGGTGCGAAGAAGCTGAGCGAATTGTAGCCCCAGTAGTTGGTGAGGCCTTTGGCGAGCAAAAAGCGGTCGTTGGGGAAGGCGTGGACCGGCATCAGCTCGATGGCCGTGACGCCGAGCTTGACGAGGTAGTCGATGACGCGGGGATCGGCGAGGCCGGAGAATGTGCCGCGCACGGGCTCGGGCACGTCGGGGTGCATCGCCGTCAGCCCCTTCACGTGGGCCTCGTAGATGATCGTTTCGGCCCAGGGGCGCTTGGGGCGCTTATGGTCGCCCCAGGTCACGGCTTCATCGACGACGACGCACTTGGGCATTGCGGGGCCGGAATCGCGCCGGTCGAACGACAGGTCCATGCGGCGGGAGCCTAGGCGGTAGCCAAACATGGAATCGTGCCAACGGAGCTCGCCCTTGAGGGCCCTGGCGTAGGGGTCAATCAGCAGCTTATTCGGGTTGAATCTGTGGCCTGCGTCCGGTTCGTAGGGGCCGTGAACGCGGTAGCCGTAGGCTTGGCCGGGCCGGATGTCTGGAAAGTAGCCGTGCCAGATGCTGTGGGTGTTTTCCGGCAGTGCGATGCGCTGCGTTTCGCGCCGACCGGAGCTGTCGAACAGGCATAGCTCGACCTTGGTGGCGTTCGCGGAGAAGAGCGCGAAGTTGGTGCCCGAGCCGTCCCACGATGCGCCCCGCGGCAGGGGCGAGCCCGCTTCGACGCGCATACTAAACGCAGACCAGGGCGTGCGCCGGGGTGGAGGCGCGCCACGCCCCGCGAAGGCCCGATTTCGGTCCCCGACCCCATCGCATTGTCATCACCAGCGGCTGCGCCCCGGACAAAACTCCACCCCGTCAGGCTGTGGCGGATGCGGGCGTGAGGATCAAGACGCCGAGCGGCGGCAGCGTCAGCTCCGCAGAGGCCGGCTGGCCGTGATAGCCCTTCTCTTCGGCCTGGATTTCACCAGCGTTGCCGGTGTTCGAGCCGCCATAGGCGCCAGCGTCGGAGTTGAGCGCTTCGCGCCAGGCGCCGCCGCGGGGCAGCCCGATGCGGTAATCGGTCCGCACGACCGGCGTGAAGTTACACACAACAACGGCCGGCGTGCCGTCCGCGGCGTAGCGGGCGAAGACGTAGATCGATGATGTTTCGTCGGAGAAGTCGATCCACGAGAAGCCGCCGGGGTTGCAGTCTTGCTCATGGAGCGCGGGTAGGCTGGCGTAGAGGCGGTTGAGATCGCGCACGAGCGCTTGGACGCCGCGGTGGTCTTCGCGCTCCAGCACGTGCCAGTCGAGGCTTTGGTCAAAATTCCATTCGCGCGGCTGGGCGAATTCGCCGCCCATGAAGAGGAGCTTTTTGCCGGGGTGGGTCCACATGAAGGCGTAGTAGGCGCGAAGGTTCGCGAAGGCCTGCCACCGGTCGCCCGGCATCTTGTTGATGAGCGACTGTTTGCCGTGCACCACCTCGTCGTGGCTGAGGGGCAGGATGAAGTTCTCGTTGAAGGCGTAGACCAGCCCGAACGTCATCTTGTGGTGGTGATAGCGCCGGTGGATAGGGTCTTGCTGCATGTACTCCAGCGTGTCGTGCATCCAGCCCATGTTCCACTTGTAGTCAAAGCCAAGGCCGCCGTAGCCGACGGGGTGGGAGACTTTGGGGAACGCGGTCGATTCTTCCGCAGCGGTGATGGCGCCGGTGGCGCTTTCGCTGATCGTTGAGTTCAGCGACTTGAAGAACTCGATGCTCTCAAGGTTTTCGCGGCCGCCATATTGGTTGGGCACCCACTGGCCTTCGTCGCGGCTGTAGTCGCGGTAGAGCATTGATGCGACGGCATCGACGCGCAGCCCGTCGATGTGAAACTGTTCCAGCCAGTAGGCGGCGTTGGCCTCCAGGAAGTTGCGCACCTCGTTGCGGCCGAGGTTGTAGATCAGCGTGTTCCAGTCCTGGTGGAAGCCCTCGCGCGGATCTTGATGTTCATAGAGCGCTGTGCCGTCGAAGCGCCCTAGGCCGTGGGCATCCATGGGGAAGTGGGCCGGGACCCAGTCGATGAGGACGCCGATGCCTTCCTGGTGGGCGCGATCGATGAAGCG
>CAKZYH010000372.1 GCA_937884725.1 uncultured Paracoccaceae bacterium | reverse complement strand
AAACGCATGCTCGTCATCCACGGCGACCAGTTCGACGTCGTCGTCCGGCATGCGAAATGGCTCGCCCTCCTCGGCGATTGGGCCTACGTCACCGCCCTCACCGCGAACACGTGGGTCAACGTCGTGCGCCGCCGCCTCGGCTTCACCTACTGGTCCCTCTCCGCATGGGCCAAGCTCAAGGTGAAAAACGCCGTCTCCTTTATCGGACAATACGAGCAAGCCTTGTCCGACGAAGCCAAACGGCGCGACGTCGATGGCGTCGTCTGCGGCCACATCCACCACCCCACCATCCGCGACATCAACGGCGTCCACTACGTGAACACCGGCGACTGGGTGGAGAGCTGCAGCGCCGTTGCCGAAACCTTCGACGGCAAATTCGTCCTGATCCACTGGACCGCGGTGAAGGCTGAGGAGCCCGCCCCCATTGCCGGCCGCCAGCGCGCACAGGCCGCCTAACCCGCCATGACAACGCTTGCCCTGGTGACCGACGCCTGGCACCCGCAGGTCAACGGCGTGGTGCGAACCCTCGACACCACCCGCGAAGGACTGGAAAAGCTCGGCGTCACCGTGCGGATGATCACCCCGCAAGACTACAAAACCATGCCGATGCCCACCTACCCGGAAATCCGGCTGGCACTCACCACCCCAGGGCGCGTGTCCAAAAAGCTCGACAGCTTCGCCCCGGACTATGTGCACATCGCCACCGAGGGCCCGCTCGGGATGCACGCGCGCCGCTGGTGCCGCCGCCGCGCCATGCCCTACACGACCAGCTACCACACCCGCTTTCCCGAATATCTGCGCGCCCGCCTACCCGTCCCCCTATCGTGGAGCTACGCGTTCGTGCGCAGCTTCCACAACAGCGGCGTCGGCTGCATGATCTCCAACGACACGCTGGGCAAAGAGCTCAGCGAGCGCGGCTTCAAACGCCTCGTGCGCTGGATCCGCGGCGTCGACGTCAAAACCTTCAACCCAGACGTCCCCCCGGCAATCACCGACCTGCCGCGCCCCATCTTTATCAACGTCGGCCGCGTCTCGGTGGAGAAAAACATCGAGGCCTTCCTCGACCTCGATCTGCCCGGCAGCAAGGTAGTGGTCGGCGACGGCCCCGCCTTCGCCACGCTGAAAGCCAAATACCCGGATGTCCTCTTCACCGGCAGCAAGTCCGGCGAAGAGCTCACCGCGCACTACACGTCCGCCGATGTCTTCGTCTTCCCCAGCCTCACCGACACGTGGGGCCTTGTCCAAATGGAAGCGCTCGCCTGCGGTGTCCCCGTCGCCGCCTACCCCACCATCGGCCCACTCGACGTCATCGGCGATTCGGGCGCAGGCGTTCTGGATTGGGACTTGAAAGCGGCGGCCCTCAAAGCCCTCGACATCCCCCCAGAGCGCTGCGTCGCCCACGCCAAAGGCTTCTCCTGGGAGTCCAGCGTCAGCCAATTCTGGGACAATCTGCAGGAGGCCAACCGCGCCGCCGGCCACGCCGCCCCCGAAGGCCGGCCCGGGTAAGCCCCCACGACAGCGCCACGCCGCCGTCCTGCCACCTCACGGAACGAGCAGGCGCAGCTGCATATGCGGCAGAGTGCGCCCCGGGATCGACCCCGACGGAACCCGGCCAACGGTCGAAAAACCGAGCCCAACATAAAACGGCTCGGCGGCCGGATCGGCATCGAGGCTGAGCCCCTCAAGGCCCTTCGCCCGCGCCGAGCCCTCCAGCGCCCTCCACAACAGCCGCCCAACCCCACGCTTTTGACAATCAGGGTGGACGAAAAACGCTGAAACCGTTCCCCAGCCAGAATCCCGATCTGCCTGGAGACAAACGAACCCGCAAATGGTCTGGTCCGCAGCGACCCAATACTCACGGGCATCAATCAGCTCGGGCGTGACCAGTAACTCGTCTTCGCAGGCCGCCATGAAGGCGTCGTCATATCCGTTGGACTGCTTGGACAACAGCGCGACTCTCGAAAGCTCGTCCGCGTCGTCACGACGTGCTCTCCGGATCAAAGTTGTCATTGGTACCCCCAAGCCACCCCATAAATCCACGCCCAAGAACGATGCGGAAAACACGCTTGCTCGCGCGGCGCAGCCGACCGATGGCGTAGGTTCGCCCCGCATATGATGCCATCCCCCCGTTGACGGCAGGGGCGCGAAAGGCACACCGATGAACACAACTCAAGGCAGGAACGTCCCCATGGCATCATCGGCCGCCCCCATCGCGTCGAAGCTCGCAGGCAGCGCCCCCCGCCTTGAGAGGTTCAACATCGCAGCCGCACTCACCACAGGTGACCGCGCCAAGCGCTACGCCGCCAGCGAAGGCGACCTGCGGTTCGACTACGCCAAAGCCCGGCTCGACGACGAAGCGCTGAGCGACCTCCTCGCCCTCGCCGACGACGTCGACCTCGCCGGATGGCGGGCCAAAATGTTCGCCGGCGAGCCGATCAACAACACCGAAGAGCGCGCGGTCCTCCACGTGGCTCTGCGCTCGGGCGGCCCCTTCAGCGTCGCCGGCCACGACGTCAGCGCCGATATCCATGACGCGCGCGAGCGAATGCTCACCTTCGCCGACGGCGTGCGCTCCGGCGCTGTCACCGCCGCCGACGGCGGCCGGTTCACCGATGTCGTCAATATCGGCATCGGCGGCTCCGACCTTGGCCCCCGAATGGCCGCGCGCGCCCTCTCCCCCTATCGCGGCGACGGCCCGCGCGTGCACTTCGTCGCCAATGTCGACGGCGCCGACATCGCCGACACGCTGAAGGGCCTCGACCCGGCACGCACGCTCTTCCTCATCGCCTCCAAAACCTTCACCACCCAGGAAACGATGACCAACGCGGCCACCGCCCGCGCCTGGCTCGCCGATGCGCTCGGCGAAGCCGCAGTCACCGCGCACTTCGCAGCCCTCTCCACCGCCGCCTCAAAGGTCGCGGCCTTCGGCATCAGCCCCGAGAACACTTTCGGTTTCCGCGATTGGGTGGGCGGGCGCTACTCGGTGTGGTCCTCCATCGGCCTCTCGGTCGCCATCGCCATCGGCGCCAATGGTTTCCGCAGCTTCCTCGCAGGGGGCGCCGCCGCCGACACCCACTTCCTGGAGCGGCCCTTTTCGCAAAACATCCCCGTCCTCATGGGCCTCATCGGCTGGCTCTACCGCTCCGTCCTCGGCTGGGGCGCCTACGCGGTCCTGCCATACGATCAGCGCCTCATCGAGTTTGCCGCCCACCTCCAGCAGGTGGACATGGAATCCAACGGCAAACGCGTCATGCGTGACGGCAGCCCCG
>CAKZYH010000371.1 GCA_937884725.1 uncultured Paracoccaceae bacterium | reverse complement strand
CCGGCATTGTCGCTGTGGCTGCCGACCATGATGCTGCGCTGACGACGGAAGCCCCGATGACCTCGACCATCTTCGAAAATGCAAAAATCCTCGACACAAAGGCCGGCTCGTACTCGCACGGTTCGGTGCGTGTTGAGGGCGGACGGATTGCTGAGGTGTCGAGCGGTGCGCTGTCCGGCAGCGCGGACCGGCGCATCGACCTTGGCGGCAAGGTTTTGATGCCGGGGCTTTGCGACGGCCATGTCCACGTCATCGCAATCACGGCCGGCTTTCCGGACCTTATCCGCTCCTCGCCCTTTTACGTGATGTCGCGCGCGTCAAAGATCATGAACGAGATGCTGATGCGCGGCTTCACCACGGTGCGCGATGCCGGTGGCGCCGACTACGGCATTGCCCGCGCGGTGGACGAGGGGCATGTGGCGGGGCCTCGGGTATTGTTCTGCGGCCATGCCCTGTCTCAGACCGGCGGTCACGGGGATATGCGCTCGCCTGGCGATATTTTCGAACAAAACACCATGATCCACGCGAGCCTTGGCGTGATTTGCGATGGGGTACCCGAGGTTCGCCGCGCTTGCCGGGAAGAGATCCGTCGCGGCGCGCATCACATCAAAATCATGGCGTCCGGCGGGGTATCGTCACCGACCGATCGCATCGACAGCGACCAGTTCTCCAGGGAGGAGATCGCGGCGTGCGTGGAAGAAGCGCAGATGGCGAACCTTTATGTGATGGCCCACGCGTACACCGCGCGCTCGGTGTCCCGCTGCGCTGAGCTTGGGGTGCGCACGGTCGAGCACTGCAACCGCATCGATGATGCGACGGCGAAGCTGATGCGTGAGCGTGGCACCTACATGGTTCCGACGCTCTCAACGTATCAGGCGCTGAAGGATGAGGGGCTCGCCAACGGCCTGTCGCACGCGATGCTGGCCAAGCTCGATGACGTGATCGAGGCGGGTATTCGCGCGGTCGACATGGGCGTGCGCGCTGGTGTCACGCAGGTCTATGGCACTGATCTTCTTGGCAATATGCACCGCCACCAGCTCAACGAATTCACGTTGCGCAGCGAGGTGGTCACCAACGCTGATCTCGTCCGTGCCGCCACCTGCAACGCCGCCGAAGCCTTTATGGCGGATGGCGACTTTGGTGTGATCGCCGAGGGCGCGCGGGGTGACCTTTTGGTGGTGGAAGGTGATCCGCTGGCGGACATCTCGGTGCTGACCAAGCCCGATGAGATGTTGTCGGTCATCATGAAGGGTGGCGAGTTCTACAAGAACACTCTCTAGAGCCCAAAGTGCTCTAAGCCCTTGGTTTCATATGTCTGTTATCGGAGAAATCTGTTTCGCTTCTTCGGTTCAGATCGCCGGCTCGCGCGTTGTCCTCGTAACAGCAATAGACGAGGTGCAACGTCATGTATCGATATCAGGTCACTATTGATCCGCGCATCGCGAAAGCCGTGTGGGACGTTCAGGATTTTGCGGTTCAGCAAGGTCTGTCGAAGGGATGGTCGGACGTTAAAGTCAGCTCAGGAGTGGTGAGCTTCACCAGCGCTGCCCGCCTAGATGAGGTGGAGCGGGACCTTTTGACGGCGTTTCCGCGCATTGCCAAGGGCTTGTCCGTGGCGCGCAAGCCGGTGCGCAACGCGAAGCTCTTGAAGGGCCTTTACGGCCTGAACAAGGTGCCTGCCGTGTTGGAGCGCGGCTAACTGGGGGCGTTTTGGGGCGTCGGTTCACCTTGCTAATCCATGCTGGAGCGGATCGCCCACAGAGATGTTGTTTTCGCAAAGCTGTAAGAGGGCCGCGAGCGCGTTAAGTGGGAGACTTAACAAGCCGTGATGTGAAACAATGGTTGCGCATCCCAAGCGATGATCAAAGAGGGCTGCGGTGAGCGCACAGATGTTTTCTTTAGAGGGGCGAACCGCCCTCATCACCGGATCCAGTCAGGGGATTGGATATACGCTCGCGGAAGGGATGGCGGCCGCTGGCGCGAAGATCGTCTTGAACGGGCGCAGCGCCGATAAGCTGGCCGCGGCGGCTGAGGCATTATCGGCGACGGGGGCGCAGGTCGAGACGCTTGGTTTCGACGTTGTTGATCATGCCGCGACCCAAGCTGCGGTGGACCGGTTCGAGGCCGAGAGCGGCCCCATCCATGTTTTGGTGAACAACGCCGGGATGCAGCACCGGGCGCCGCTACAGGATTTTCCTTCTGAAGCGTTTGAGCGGCTGATCGCGACCAACGTGACCAGCGTGTTCAACGTTGGCCAGGCGGTGGCGCGGCACATGATCGGCCGGGGCGAAGGCAAGATCATTAACATTGCCTCCGTGCAGAGCGCGTTGGCGCGGCCGGGTATTGCCCCCTACACGGCGTCTAAGGGCGCGGTGACGAACCTCACCAAAGGCATGGCGACCGACTGGGCGCCGCATGGGCTGAACGTGAACGCCGTCGCGCCTGGGTATTTCGACACCCCGCTGAACGCGGCGCTGGTGGCGGACGAGACATTTAGCGGTTGGCTTGCCAAACGCACGCCGCAGGGGCGGTGGGGGCAACTGCCTGAGCTGCAAGGTGCTGCCATTTTCCTGGCCTCGCCCGCATCGAGCTTTGTCAACGGCACGACCATATTCGTGGACGGGGGCATCACCGCATGCCTTTGATTGGCGCCCTCCTGGTCTGGCTGTTGGCGGCGCCGGCGCTGGCGTTTCCACCGGCCGCCATGGGGCTCACGCCGTACGATGACGCTGAGCTGATCGAAGGCTTTGTGGACACAGTGTTCGGCGCTGAGACGGGCGATTTGCGGGCGGAAAACCGTACGGTGAAGAAGTTTGTCGGGCCGGTCCGCCTTTACGTCTCAACGCCGGCTCCGGGCGATGCGTACGCCGACAGGGTGTACAACTTTGCCGCCGACCTCAGCCGAGTGGTCGACAACCTGTCCATTGTCCGCACAAGCTCGAAGGCGCGGGCGGATATGATTGTCTATCTCACCACGCGGCGGCGCTATGCTTCGACCATCCGCGATCAGGTTTGGCACGGCGTCGACACCGCCTTTTTGGAACGCAACACGTGCTCGGCCGTCTTGTCATCGCGTCGGTCGGGAATCGAGCGGGCAAAGATTTTTCTCGTGGTCGATGAGGGGTTTTTACGCTTCTGGCACTGTGTGGTGGAGGAATTGGCGCAGAGCCTCGGGCCGGCCAACGACAGCCCGCGCTTGCCGGACTCCATCTTCAACGATCATTCGTCGGTCAACACGCTGCTCGTGTTCGACTGGTTCATCCTCAACATGCTGTACGATCCGCGCATTCGACCGGGCATGACCGAGGATGAGGTTGTCCCGCTGCTGCCCAAAGTCATTGCCGATGCGCGGGCGCGGCTGCCTGATGTGCTGCGACCTTTGATGGACGGTTATCAGGAGAACGTGGCGACGCACTCGGTACGTTAGGCCGCTGGTAACCATAACGCACGGTTTTCAGAATCGCGGCCGTTAAGGTTGACGTTGTTAATCGTCTGCTTCCCAAGCCCGCGTCACGGTACGCGGGTGCGGCCCCACAGACGGCTGCGCGTGTTTCTTGTCATGTGCGTAGCGAGTGTGTGTGAATGTTCGCAGAAATTAGACCCCTTTTGATCGTTGGCGCTGCGGCGCTGAGCATCCTTCTTCCCCAACAAGCCGAGGCCTTCCGCACCGACCGAGCGGCCTGGCTCAACCACCTGCAAAATGAAGCGAAAACCCGGCGGGCGCCGCAGGCGAGATCGACCCAACAGTCGACGTTGCGGATGCACGGCGACCGCGTGGTGCCCGTGCGCGGCTATCAGCAGGCAAGCATTGCGCCGGCGCGTCAGCCAGTGCGCCAAACGGCGGCGCGGCCGACCCGTCAGATCTCTGCGCAGTTTTTGCCGCAGCGGGTGGCCTACGCCAGCAAGTACCGGGCGGGGACGATCGTCATCGATACCGCTTCAAAGTACCTCTACCTCGTGGAGGGGAATGGCATGGCGATGCGCTACGGCGTGGGCGTTGGCCGGCCGGGCTTCCAATGGGCCGGGCGGCACAACGTCACCATGAAGAAGGAATGGCCGGGCTGGACGCCGCCGCCCGCCATGCGCAAGCGTCAGCCGGAGCTTCCCGCGTACATGCCCGGTGGCCCGGAAAACCCGCTCGGTGCGCGCGCGTTGTACCTCGGCTCGACGCTGTACCGGATCCATGGCTCCAACATGCCGTGGACTATCGGACACGAAGTTTCGTCTGGTTGTATCAGAATGCGAAACGAAGACGTGATCGCGCTGTACGAAAAGGTTAAGGTTGGGACACCCGTAGTGGTTATCCGCTAACCGCATCCGTGCACGGGTCTGGCGTGCACGGCCGACCGTTTGGAAATGCCGATGCACGTCAACCCGCAAGTACTGTCTAATAGCGTCGCCCTCGATGGACTGCCTGAGGAACTCGGGGCGGAGCTGATCAAGGTCGCGCGCACCCGCCCTGTGAAGGCGGGTGCGGCTATTTTCGAGGCTGGCGATCCTGGCGACGGGTTCTATGCGTTGTTAGAGGGCTCGCTGCGCGTGCTTCTGCGCGCCGAGGATGGCGAACAGGTCCTCGCGATCCTGTCCCCGGGTGCGATTTTCGGCGAACTCTCTCTGTTTGATGGTCAGCCGCGGTCTGCTGCGGTGGTGGCGGCGAAAGCCTCCCGCGTGGCGTTTTTCGACAAAGGTGCCGTTTTTCGGTTCGCCGACGAAAACCCTCTAGTCTACCGCCACATGCTGGCGATTGTCGGCAAACGGCTGCGCGCGTCGAACGCGACGCTTGCCGCGCGCACGTTGCTGCCGCTGCCCGGCCGTGTGGCGCAGGCCATGCTTCAACTGGCCGAACTGTTCGGCAAGGATGTGGGTCAGGGCCGGACGCTGGTGCACCACAAAATCAGCCAGGCGGACCTTGCCGCAATGGTAGGCGCGGCGCGCGAAAACGTCTCGCGCGTGCTCAACGAGTGGAAACGCGACGAGCTCGTGTCGCGCGTTTCCGGCTATTATTGCATCGAGGATCGGCAGGCGCTTGAGGCGCTGGCGGCGATCTAGAGCTGGGACTAGCGCGCGAAGCCTGAGCGTCCGGCCGCCTTTTGCACTTCGTAGATGGACCGGTTTAGCTCCGGCAGCGGGTACGGCACGCGCACTGGCACCGGGGCGAGGCGGGGCTCTTTCGTCGGGGAGCCGCACAGCATCCGGGTGTCATACTCGTCCAGGGAATCGCTTTTGGTGATCGAGCCGAGAATCGGGAAGGCGTCGGCCGCCATCATCTCGTAGAAGATCACGCCGCGGTCGCGCGGTGAGCGGTTGGTGTCGGAGCCGTGGATGATGCGGGCGTGGTGGATGGAGATGGAGCCAGCTGGCGCCTTCAGCTTCGTCGCCTGGGCGGGATCCAAACCTTCGGCGGGCAGATCGATTGTCCCGGCGAAAACCCCGTCCGAATGGTGGTTCAGGATCGGGCCGCGATGGCTGCCGGGAAAGACCATGAGCGGGCCGTTCTCATCATCGACATGATCGAGCATCACACCGACGGCGAGGAGATCGTCGTTGGTGTGGGGGTAGAAGGCGAAGTCCTGGTGCCAGTCCACCGGCGCGCCGTAGCGGGCGGATTTGACGTTTAGTTTGGAGGTGTGAAGACGGATGTCGGGGCCGACAAGGTCGCGAACCGGGGCCAAGATGAGGTCGGAGCGCATTAGATCGGCCATCATCGCCGATTGTGTGTGAGGCAGTTTCACCCGGCGGACCCGTGGCTCATCGGGCGTGTGGCTGTCTTCCAGATCGAGTTTATCGTCGCTTTCGCGCATGCCGCGCGCAGCTTCGTGGAAGCGGGCGAGTTCGGCTTTGCACTCAGCAATGGTTTCTGGCGGAAGGCGGCGCTCCAACACCAGGTAGCCGTTGGTGTTATAGAACGCGACGTCGGCCTCTGTGAGTGTCTCAAGCACACGCGTGCGGGCCTGCATGATGTCCTCCCCGAGTGAGTTTGGCGTGAGTTTAGCGCAAAGCTGCGTTTTGGGGCAGCCAGTGCTAGCGCAGCAGGGCGGCGGACCGGCGGATGACGGCTTCAGCCTCCGCGACGGTTCGCGCGATGATCTCGCCAGCGCTGGCGATGTCGCGGATGATGCCGGTGGCTTCGCCGACAAAAACGGCGGCTTCGTCCGGATCGCCGCGGGCAAGTGCTTCGCCGTAGGCGGGGCGTTCAGCCTCGGCGACGGCGGCATGCTCGGCAGCGCGGCCTTCCCAGCGCTGGACGAACGCATTGTTGAGAACGCGTGCGGTGAAGGGTTTTGGCCAGTCGTACCCGCGCGCAATGTCGGCGGCCCGTTGTCGGATCGTGGCGTCGCCGTCGGCTTCGACCGCGACCGCTTGATGCCGCGGATGAGTCAGTGCCTCTCGGGCGGCCCAAAAGCGTGAGCCCATCAGGACGCCATCGGCGCCGAGGGCGAGCGCTGCGGCAAGGCCCCGCCCGTCCGCGATCCCGCCCGCGGCGAGCAGAATGACATCCTCACCGATGGCATCGCGCACTTCAGGGACGAGAGTCATGGTCGCGCGGGTCGCACCATGGCCTCCAGCCTCGCTGCCTTGCGCCACGATAACGTCTGCACCCGCGGTCATGGCGTCGTCGACGTGGGCCATGGTCTGCACCTGGCAGATCAGCGGCACGCCAGCGGCGGCGATCTCGTCGCGGTAGGGCGCGGGATCGCCGAAGGAGAGCATCATCGCGCATGGCTGATGGCTGAGCGCAGCGGTGAGCAGCGCTCGGTTCTCGGACAGTCGCCACGTGATGAAGCCGCAGCCGACAGCGGTGTTGCCCGCCGCACGGAATGCGTTCTCCAAAAACGCCGGATCGCCATAAGCTCCGCCGATAAGGCCGAGGCCGCCCGCAGCGCTGACTGCGGCGGCGAGCTCGCCGCCGGCTGCGAACGCCATGGGCGCGGATGCGATCGGCGCCTCCAGCTCAAAGCGTTCGGTAAACCGGGTCGATATCATCGTGCCGATGCGCGTCTTACCCGCTGAAGCCGTTCTTTCCGGCGTTCTCCTCCGCGGCGGCTTTGCTCGGAAAGCCTGATGCCGCGGCACCAACGACTTTGCCGTTGGAGGCCTTGCGGCGCCAGCGCCACTTACCGACCTTGTCCTCGTAGAACTCCCACTTGTCTTTCGCGGTTTTCGGGCGTTTGGCGTTCTTCTCGCAGTCCGCCTTATCTTTGTACCCCTCGCACGCAGCGCCGATGAGCGAGCCGTCTGGGCTTTTTCGGCGCCAGCGCCACTCACCGCGTTTGTCTTGGTAGATGTCGAGGGTGTCTTTCTTCGCAGGCATGGCGTCTCCTCGTCTTTTCGTTAACGAGTTTCCGCGCCTTTGAGCGCACGATCAAGCAATTGTGCGTTACATGACCGCACCAATTTGCCAGGGGACGAACTCATGGTCCCCCAAACCCTGGGCTTCGGACTTCGTGGTCGCCCCTGACGCGACCTCCAAAATGCGCTGATAGATGTGCCGGCCGACGGACTCGACGTCCTCTTCGCCGGTGAGGATCGGGCCGGCGTTAACGTCCATATCGTCGATCATCTTGTTGTAAAGTTCTGAATTTGTGGCGACTTTGATGGTCGGGGATGGCTTAGAGCCAAATGCAGAGCCGCGACCTGTTGTGAAGACGACGACGGTGCTGCCGGATGCGATCTGGCCGGTGACAGAGGCAGGATCGTAGCCGGGGGAGTCCATGAACCCGAAGCCGGGCGTTTTGGCCTCCTCGGCATACTCGTAAACGCCGGTGAGCGGAGTGGTACCGCCTTTCGCAGTGGCGCCGAGGGATTTTTCTAAGATCGTGGTGAGACCGCCGCGCTTGTTGCCGGGGGACGGGTTGTTGTCCATGGACCCCTTGTTGCGGGCCACATAGTCTTCCCACCACCGCACGCGCTCTATGAGCTTGCGGCCCACCGTCGGTGTCGCGGCCCGTTCGGCCAACAAATGTTCAGCGCCATAGATTTCAGGTGTTTCGGCGAGGAGGCCGATGCCGCCTTGGCCTGCGAGCAGGTCGCAGGCATGGCCAAGGGCGGGGTTGGCCGTGATGCCGGACCACGCGTCGGAGCCGCCGCACTGCAACGCAACGGTGAGCGCGCTCACGGGGCAGGGTTCACGCTTGGCCTTGTTGGCGATGGGAAGCATCGCCTCCACTTTTGCTATGCCGGCATCGATTGTCTTGCGCAGTCCCGCCACATCTTGAATGTTCATGGTTTGGAAAAGGGGGCCTTGCTTGAGGCCGTACGCCTCCAGCAACCAATCGATCTGGTTCATCTCGCAACCGAGGCCCACCATAACGACGCCCGCGTGGTTGGGATGGCGGGCATAACCCCACATGGTGCGCTGCAAGGCGGCAAAACCGTCGCCGGAGCCGGCCATACCGCAGCCGGTTCCATGGGCGAAGGCAACGACGCCGTCGACGTTCGGGTAGTCCGCCAGCCGATCGGGCGTGAAGTGGGCGGCGATCTTGTGGGCGGCCGTTGCCGAGCAGTTCACGCTGGTGATGAGCGCGATGTAGTTGCGCGTGCCCATGCGGCCGTTGTCGCGGCGGAAGCCCATGAAGGTGTCTTGCTGCGCGGGGGCTGGGGCAGGCTTCAGGTTGGTGCCGAAACGGTATTCGAAGTCGGTGTTGCGGAACGACAGGTTGTGATCGTGGACATGGGCGCCCGCGGGGATGTCCGCTGAAGCGTAGCCGATCACCTGGCCGTATTTGCGCACCGGTTCTCCCTGGGCGATGGCGTGGAGCGCAACCTTGTGCCCCCGCGGTACAAGCCCAGCCGTGGTGACACCATCAATGGCGACGCCCGCCTCCAACGGCACCAGCGCGGTAACCACGTCATCCTCCGCAGACAGGCGGACGGTGCGGGTGAGCTGGCTCATGGGCGTGTTTCCTCGTTGGTCGTTGTCATGGTCGGCAGATCGCTTCCGGGCGTACCCGGTTGCCAATCCGCTTTTCCCGCTTGGTGTTTAACATATGGCGCAGTTGGCTCATCGGCGCTGCCTCGCCGTCTTGATCTTATTATAATTTGTCATGGCGGTGTTTTGTGCGCTGCCACTTTGTGCGCAGGGAAGCCTTCGTGATCCTGACAAAAAAGTAAAACCGCCGGATGAAGGCATCCGGCGGTTCTTTTAGTTGAGGCGGGGCCCGTGCGGGCTGGCTTTAGACCAGCAGCAGGGTCAGGCCTGGGAAGAACAGGATCAGCATCAGCACGAAGATCTGCAGGCAGATGAACGGCAGGAAGCTTTTGAAGATGGCCGGCAGCGTGATGTGCGGTGGGGCCACCGATTTCAGATAGAAGGCCGCAGGCCCAAACGGTGGCGACAAGAACGACACCTGCATGTTCACGCAGAACAGGATGCCGAACCAAATCCTCGCCTCGGATGCGCTGAGCCCAAGCTCGGGAGCGATTTGCAGGACGATGGGCAGGAAGACCGGCATCACTAGAAGCACGATGCCGACCCAGTCCATCAGTGCGCCGAGCACCAGGAAGATCGCCATCATGATGAGCAAGATGCCCATCGGTGTGAGTTCGGAACCGGTGATGAGGTTGGCGACGTAGGCCGGGCCGCCGGCGATGGAGTATGCGCCCGCAAGGCAGGTGGCGCCGAACGTAACCATCAAAATAGTGCCGGTGGATTTGAAGGTGCGTTGGAGCGACTGGTAGAACAGCGTCCACGTGAGCTCGCCCCGGACTAGGATGAAGAACAAGACCGCGACGGTGCCGATACCGGCCGCTTCTGTGATGCCGGTGATGCCGCCGTAGATCGAGCCGAGCACCGAGAGCACCACGACGAGCGGCGGTGCCAGGCCTTTGCCCATGTCCCAGGCCTGCTGAACGCGGTGTAGTTTGAAGATTGCGAGCATCGCCGCCGTGACGATCGCGAGGACGCCCATGAATTGGCCGACCCGCAGGTACGCGTCCTGGCCATAGACCATCACCGCTTCTCGCCCGGTGAAGTTGAAGATGGTGGCTTTCAGCAGGATGAAGCCGCACACGAAAGAACCCAAAAGCACGGCGATGGAGATGGAGAAGGCAAGGAACCGCACCGGTTTTGCCCAACCGTACATCTCGTCGTCACTGGGCTCAGGGAGCGGGGCGAGGGACGGGTTTAGCTGCGTGCGGACCACGATGTAGATGAGGTAGCAGGACGCCAGGATGGCGCCGGGCACGAACGCCGCCGTGAAAAGCGCTTGGATCGATGTCTCGGTGACGAGCCCGTAGATGATGAGGACGATGGAGGGCGGGATCATGGTGCCCAGCGAGCCGGAGGCGCAGACCGTACCGATGGCAAGGTTTTGGTCGTAGCCAAGGCGCAGCATCTGCGGCAGCGCAATCAGGCCGAGGAGCACGACCTCACCACCGATAATGCCCGACATCGCGGCCATGATGATGGCCATGATGGCCGTGACCAGCGCAATACCGCCTCGGGTCCGCGACAGCCACACATTGAGCGAGGAGTACATGTCCTTCGCAAGGCCGGAGCGCTCTAGCAGTGAGGCCATGAAGATGAACAGCGGGACCGAGATGATCACGTAGTCCGTCATCAACCCGTAGATGCGCTGGGACAGCACCGAGAACGGGCCGGTGCCGAACTGCCGGAACAGGACGTCTGGACCGAAGCGCAGGTAGAGCACCATGACGGCGAGGAAGCCGGAAGCGAAGCCAAGGGGCATGCCGATGGCCAAAAGCACAAAGATGCCGATGAGCAGGACGACCGACAGCTGGGCGATTCCCATGCCGGAGACTTTGGGAAGTGCGTCGAACGCGTTCCAAAACTCAGTCCGGAGGGGTTGGGTGTCGAACCCTTCCGACAGCGCTGGCGGGAAAACGAAGATGAGCAGCGCGAGAATTGTCGCGATGAACATCGCCGCGAGCTTATCGTCGCGTTTGACTGTCAGGTAGCTGAACCAGGCGAGCGATACCAACAAAGAGGCAAGCCAGGGGTAGAAGGGCATGAAAGTGGGCATCGTCGCGGCTGCCGTTGGCTATTGTTCGGAAAGGGTTCGGACATGCGCCGGCGGGCCGCCCGCTTGCGCATTCAGGAGGGAACTCATCGGGGTGAAAGCTGTGGTGTAGACAAAAAGACCGGCACGTTAATCGTGCCGGCTTGGTGCATTCTGTTCGAACTGAGCTCGAATTTCATCGGCCATTTCGCCTGTCCCTTCAGGCACTGGCACTTCATTCCAATCTCGGATGAGGTTCGAGATGGCTTGGGCGACGATGAGACCCGCGATCACAAGGACCGCGGGTTTCATTGTTGCAGGGATCGGAGGATCCCAAGCTGTGCCGAAGGTTTCCCAACGGTTGAACTTGGCAACGGCTTCGTTGAATCCACCGTGGATAATCATCGTGCCAAAGATCACGATGAGTAAGGTGGAAATCACATCGAAGACGCGTTGAAGCCAACGCGGACATACGTCGTAGAGCAGTGTGATGCGGATGTGACCGCGCTGCTGCAAGACATACAATGCCGCGAGCAGGTAGATGAAGCCACCAATCCAGAGGCTCATCTCATTCACCCAGAGGGTAGGTTTTTCGAAGAAGTAGCGCATGACCACTTCGTAGAAAATAATCGAGACGATCGCCGCGACCAAGAACATCCCGATTCGGCTGATGCCGAGGCTGATGTAATCGATTGGGCTCTTCGGCTCTGTCTCGACCATAGAGACTCCCTAAACTTCAGGCCTTTGGCGGGCCCGTCTTTGCACTTGTATGATCCAAGTGTTGTTGCGCTGCACAATTAGCGTGCGCGTGACTGCACATTGGCGGTACTAAGGCGTTGGATCAAGGCCTTTATGCGGGCTCAGCACCGATCTGGTTTCGGAATCCCCCATGCGGTGCCCAAATTTAATGCAAATGTTAGACTTAACGTCACGAACCCTCTTGCGCGACGTTTGCCTGATCCGGGCGAGACGCTCCCTCGCGGTAAAGCTTGACGCACTGCAACACGATGAACGCGATGGCGACTTGGCCCGCGACCACCGCCGGCCAGATTTGGCCGATCTTTGGGTCAACGTATTTTTGTGGGCCGAACGAGACCAACGCCAGCGCCGCGACGAAGCTGAGGCTGACGATCCGAGCACGGCGATCCTCGGCGAGGATCGCCGCCGCGCAGGCCGCGAGTGAAGCCGCCAAGAATGGGCCTATCGCGAACGGCGCCACCACAGCGGGCGGGTGCGGTTCGGTCTGAGTGAAAAGTGCAAACAGGGAGATGGCCTGGAGGACGGCGAGGGCTACGACCGGCGCATCACTGGGTTTTGTCATGGTGAAGATCCGCTGTACATTTCTGTACGAACGTTATGTACATAAGTGTACGGTTGAGGCAAGTGGGCAATATGGACGATGAGCAGCGCACTCTGGCGATCGAAGAAGCGGCCTACGCTGTGCTGGCGGAGCGGGGGTATAAGGGCGCGTCCATGCTAGCGATCGCCAAGCGGGCGCGAGTCTCCAACGAGACGCTTTATGCGCGCTACGCCAACAAGGCGGGGCTTTTCGCGACGTTGGTGCGTCGAAACTCTGACGCGCTGGCCCGCCAATTGGACGGCGCTGTTGCTGATGGCCGCGATCCGCTTGCTGCGCTGATGGCGGCGGGTAGTCTTTTGTATGAGCTCCTCACGAGCGAAAGGGTGGTTCTCCTGAACCGAGCGGCCGCGGCGGACGTCGCTGATAGTGGAACGCTCGGCCGCGCATTGGCTGAGGGGGGCCGTGAGCGGATCGCGCCGAAACTTATCGCGTTGGTTGAGGCTGCTGCGGACCGTGGCGTGGTTGATCTGCGTTCACAAACGCCTGAGGAGGCGACGGAGATCTTTCTGGGTGTTCTTTTGGCGGAGCATCCAGTGCGCAGGATCATTGGGTCGGCTGAGCTCCCCGAGGCGGGGGCTGGCGAGCGACGCGCCGAACGCGCCACCGACTGCCTTGTTCGCCTTTTTGCGCCGGTGACGTGACAACAAAAAAACCAGCCCCGATGGGACTGGCTGATGAGGTGGGCCCGCCGAATGGGCGGGCCGAGCCTTGGTGCTTTAAGCTTATTGCTGGCCGAACAGGCCAATTTGCGTCAGGAACTCTTTGTGTTGGGCCACAAGGTCCTTGGCAAGCTGCGTGGTGGCAAACTCATCCCACGCTTTCACGGCAGCGTCGCGGAAGGCGCCGCGGTCTTCGGCTGACCAGTCGTGCAGCGTCACGCCAGCTTCCGCCATCGCGTTGGCAGCGCGCTGGATGTCGACCTCATAGTCGAGCGTGGTGCGGAATGACAGCTTCTGCATCGCCACTTCAACGATCCGCTGCAGGTCCTCCGGCATGGAGTCCCAGACGTCCTTGTTGATGGCGAGGTGGTCGGCCGGCATGGAGTGGAAGCCCGGATAGGTGGCGTGCTTCACGATGTCGTAGAGGCCGAGCGACACGTTGGTGGAGATGTTGGACGCATCGGCACCGTCGATGATGCCGGACTCAAGCGCGGTGAAGATTTCGGTGAAGTCCATCACGATGGGCGATGCGCCCATGTTGGCGAAAATCTTGGTCTGCATGCCCGGAGGGGAGCGGAACTTCCAGTCCACCATGGCTTCAGGGCCGGTCAGCGGCTCTGATGAGGACAGCGACTCGGGGCCCGGGATCCACCAGCCGATCAGCTGCATGTTGTATTCGTTGTAGAGCGCGTTCGCGACTTCGAAGCCGCCGCCGTTATAAAGCCAGGCGTAGAGCTGCCAGGGCGTGTCGTAGCCGCCCATGATGTCGCCCACAAACTGGAATGCGGGATCCTTACCGGTCTGGTAAGCGCCGCCGGTCATGTCGCCGTCCAGGATGCCGTTGACCGCAGCGTCGAAGGTTTCGACCGACTTCACCACCGCCGAGGAGTAAAACTCTTCGATTTCGATCCGGCCGCCGGACATCACTTCGATGTCGTCAAAGAACGTTGCAGCGTTTTTGCCGGACACCGATTCGGGTGACAGGTGCGTTTGGATGCGCAGGGTGAACTCTTGCGCGAAGGCGCCGGTGGTAAGCGCCGCAATGGCGGCACCGGCAAGAAGTGTGCGGATCATGTCTGACCTCCCTAAGGTGGCGCCCTCTTCCGGAGCGGCCCCCAGCTGTTGGATATCGTTCTGGTTTGTCGTTCGGCGGTCACCCACCGAGTTGGCGCGACCCTAGCGGGGCCGCACCGAAACGGCAACGGCCCCGAGAGAGACGGGGCCGCCAAAAGCGCTTCGGGCGCCTGCCGTCAACTACTCGACCAGACCAATGCGGTTCTGGAACTCTTTGTGCATCGAGATCAGCTCGCGGGCATCGTCGGTGTCGGCGAAGGTATCCCAGGCTGACAGCGCTGCTTCACGGTAGGACGCGCGGTCTTCCGGCGACCAATCGTGCACAGTCACGCCCTGCTCAGCCAGCGCTTTCGCCGCTTCCTCGGTGGCGACGGAGCCGGTGAGGGTCAGGCGGAACGCCATTTTCTGAAGCGCGACGTCGATGATGCGCTGGAGGTCTTCCGGCAGCGAGTCCCACAGATCCTTGCGGATGGCGAAGTGGTCGGCCGGCATGGAGTGGAAGCCCGGATACGTGGCGTGCTTCACCACATCGTAGAGACCGGCCGACTTGTTGACCGCAAGGTTCGACATGTCGGCGCCCTCGATGATGCCCGACTCCAGCGAGGTAAACACTTCGGTGAAGTCCATCACGATCGGCGATGCGCCAAGGTTGGCAAACACTTGGGTCTGCATGCCCGGGGGCGAGCGGAACTTCCAACCTTCCATGTCGGCCGCGTTGCGCAGAGGACGGCCGGATGCCAGGGATTCCGGCGCAGCGATATGCCAACCGATCAGCTGCATGCCAAGGTCGTTATAAAGCTCCTGCGCCTTATCGAGGCCACCGCCATTATAAAGGAAGGCGTAGAGCTGCCACGGGGTGTCGTAACCGCCCATCGGGTCGCCGATGAACTGGAACGCCGTGTTTTTACCGGTCTGGTAGGCGCCGGACGTCATGTCGCCGTCCAGGATGCCGTTGATCGTCGCGTCGAACGTCTCGGGCGACTTCACCACTGCTGAGGCATAAAACTCCTCAATCTCGATGCGGCCACCGGACATGACTTCGACGTCGTCATAAAACTGCGCGATCGCTTGGCCGTTGATGGACTCCGGCGAATGGTGCGTTTGGATGCGCATGGTAAATTCTTGAGCCAGCGCACCGGTCGCAGCGAATGCGGCCACAGAAGCGCCAAGCAATAATGAGCGGATCATAGACTACTCCCTGTTTTGGTCCGCGACGGCAAAGGCCCGCCGCGCCCCTCGCTATCGAGGAATTGGTCGCAACTTATTTCAGGGCATGGTCGATCTGCAATGCACGATCTTGCACAAAGTTCTTGCAATGTTCGTGTTTTTCCATCCCAAAGGGGGAAAGACAGGGAGAGAACCATGACACTCGATGAGATTGCCAACGCCGTGGTCGAGATGAACCGTAGCGGCGAACTGGATGCCCTCCTGGCCAATCACTATTCGCCCGATTGCGTCTCGGTGGAGGCTTACTCGATGGACCCTTCCATGAGCGCCGAAAGCAAAGGCATGGAGGCCATGAAGGCCAAGCACGCGTGGTGGGACAGCATGATGGAGATGAGGGACGTCACCGTCTCCGATCCCATGATCCAC
The DNA here is from genome assembly GCA_937884725.1 of uncultured Paracoccaceae bacterium. Lineage (GTDB taxonomy): Bacteria > Pseudomonadota > Alphaproteobacteria > Rhizobiales > Amorphaceae > Acuticoccus. The sequence goes on along the minus strand of CAKZYH010000371.1, from coordinate 18,847 downwards.
GGCGAAGACCGGTTTGCGGTCATCTTCGGCATGACTGCCGTCGAAAAGCAGTCGGGCAAGGAACACAAGATGCAGGAAGTGGGGATCTTTACCGTCGCCGACGGCAAAGTTGTCCGCGAAGAGTTCTTCTACGGCCGATAGACCGCTAATCGCAAGAAAAGGCGGCCTGGCGCTATCCACGCCAGGCCGTTGATCTGAACTTATTGGGCGCCGGACGTCACCAGGCCGATCTTGTTCATGAACTCCAGGTGCGACTCGACGAGCTCCTTCGACGTGTCGGTGGTTGCAAAGTCCGCCCATGCCTTGCGCGCATTCTCGCGGAAGGTGGAGCGGTCTTCAGCCGACCAGTCGTGGAACGTGACGTCGCCCTGCAGCAGGTTGACCGTTTCTTGGATGCCGACCGAATAGTCGAGCGTTGTGCGGAACGAAGCCTTCTGCGCAGCCACTTCCATCATCCGCTGGATGTCTTCCGGCAGCGTGTTCCAGACATCGAGATTGATGGCCATGTGGTCGGCGGGCATGGAGTGGAAGCCGGGATACGTGGTGTGCTTCACCAGGTCGTAGATGCCGAGCGACTTGTTGGTCGACACGTTGGACGCATCGGCGCCGTCGATGATGCCTGTTTCCAGCGACGTAAACACCTCGGTGAAGTCAATCACGATGGGGGACGCGCCAAGGTTGGCGAAGATCATCGTCTCAAGCCCCGGCGGTGAGCGGAACTTCCAGTCGACCAGGTCTGCCGGACCTTCGATGGGCGTGGCGGAGTTCAGGCTTTCCATCCCCTGCACCTGCCAGCCGAGAAGGTGCATCCCATAGCTGTTATACAGCTTTTGGGTCAGCTCCATGCCGCCGCCATTATAAAGCCAGGCATACATTTGCCATGGCGTTTCGTACCCGCCCATGATGTCGGACACGAACTGGAAGGCGGGGTCTTTGCCGACCTGGTAGTTGCCGTTGGTGAAATCAGCATCGACGATCCCGTTGATGGCAGCGTCGAATGTTTCGACCGATTTCACGATGGCCGACGAATAAAACATCTCAATTTCGACGCGGCCGCCGGACATGACTTCCACGTCGTTTTCCCACTGAGCGATGTTTTTGCCCACCAACGACTCAGGCGACTGGTGGTTTTGGATGCGCAGGGTGAATTCCTGAGCGCTGGCCACGCCACCCAGCGTGACGGCGGCAACACTCGCGAGCGCGATAGTCTTTAGAGCCATGATAACTCCTCCCTTTTTGGACGTTGAGTCGCGGTCTGCGCCGCGGTTCGGCGGGAGGTTAGCCGCGACCATTGCAGCTGACAACACTGTCAAGCCGCCGTCTGCAGATGCTGTCCTCAGGTGAGCGAGCGTGCAACGCCCGCGTCAAACCGTACCACAGTTGCCCTGGTTCGCGCTGGGCGTGTGGCTGTAGAGGCACAGCGGATCGGAAATCAGCTGCCAGGACCCGACAATCCTCAGCTTTGAAGCGATTTGAAGAGAACGCCTTGTCACTCCCTATGGGGTGAAAGTTTGTGTTCTCCCTCGCTCTGGCATGGCTGCCGTCTCGTGCGTGCTCATCGCGCTATGTGTCTGCGCTCCTCAGCCAGCTCTCGCGTTTGAGCTGTTTGGCTTTCGGTTGTTTGGCCGTGGCGAGGCAGAACCGCCGCCCCCGCCGGACGCCGTCGCCTACACCACACAGTTGATTGTTGAAGGCGATAGCGAATCCGCGCCAAAGCTTGTGCGCCGCGCGTCGACGGTGATAGCTGACGATGACGAGTTGGTGGCGCCGGCGACGCTCCTGTCTCTGGCGCGTGGCGATTATCAGCGAATCCTCGCGGCGCTTTATAGCGAGGGCCGGTACGGTGGGACGATTTCGATCACCGTGAACGGGCAGGAGGCGGCCGGCATCCCCATCGATGCTGAGTTCAGCGACCCGGTGGAGGTCGTCATCACCGTTAATCCCGGCCCAGTGTACGAGTTTGGCCGCGTGACCATCAATAATCGCGCTGGTGAAGTGCCGGGTGATGAGACCTTGCCGCGTACGCCCGAAGAACTGGGCTTGGTGCCCGGCGACAAGGCACGAGCCGGCGTCATCTTGCAGTCGGAAAACTCCATCGTGGAGCGCTGGCGTGAAAAGGGCTATCCGAAGGCCCGGATCGCAAACCGTATGGCCACGGCGCGCCATCCTGAAGACAAGGTTGATGTGTCGATCACCGCCGCGTCTGGCCCGCCGGCCGTGTTTGGCGGCACGAGCGTCATTGGCGCCGACCGCATGGATCCGGTCTTTGTGGCTTACTACGCCGGCATCACTCCCGGTGAACCATTCGATCCCGACGACTTGGACCGGGCGCGCGAGCAGCTTCAGCGCCTTGAGGTGTTTGACGCCCTTCGCATTGTGGAAGGGGATGTGGTCCGCTCCGACGGCACCTTGCCGATCACGATTAATGTGTCGGAGCGTAAGCGGCGGGTTTTTGGCGGTGGCGGCAACTTCTCCACCCGGGACGGCGCTGGTCTGGAGGCCTTTTGGCGCCACCGCAACCTGTTTGGCCGGGCGGAGAAGCTGCGGCTGACGGCAAGGATGGGCGGCATCAACGCGGGCAATCCGGACGAGTACAACTACGAACTCTCCGCCGCGTTCTTAAAGCCCGGCGTCTTCACGCCCTACACCGACTTTCTGGCGCGGGTCGCCGCGGAGCAGGACGCGCCCGACACTTATCGCGCACGTTCGATTAATGGCACCGCCTCGCTCACCCATCGGATCGGGCGGAAGATTACCATCGACGGCGGCGTGCGGGTGGAGGCCGTGACCATCGACCAGACGCCTGTGGGTGACGGCGACTTCTTCATCGTAAGTCTTCCCGCGGGCATCACCTGGGACACCCGTGACGATCCGCTGAATGCGACCCGTGGTTTCGTTGTGGCCGCGCGGACCGAACCGCTCTACGAGGCGTCGTTCGGGAACGTGGGTGTCGTGGGCACGTTGAGGGCCTCGACCTATTATAGCGTCATCGAGGATCGCTTGGTGCTTGCCGGCCGCGCCGAGTTCGGCAGCATCGTGGGCATGCCGCTCAACGAGACCCCGGCCAGCCGGCTATTTTTCGCCGGTGGCGGCGGGTCGATCCGTGGCTACGACTATCGCAGCGTTGGCCCGGTGGACCGCAATGGCATCACCATCGGCGGTCGTTCGCTGTTTACCACGTCAGCCGAAGCGCGGGTGAACGTGACCCGCAGAATCCAGGTCGTCCCATTTGTCGATGCGGGTAACGCGTTTGAGGACGAGTTCCCTGACTTCAGCGAGCCACTGCGGTACGCTGCGGGGATTGGGGTGCGTTACATCACCGGTCTTGGACCTATCCGGCTTGATGTGGCAACGCCGCTCAACCCGCGTGGCGGCGACCCGGAGTTTGCGGTTTATCTCGGACTGGGGCAGGCATTCTGATGGCCCGTGGCGTGAGATCTTCGCTCAGAAAGTGGCTGTTTGGAGCCGCCGCACTCGCCAGCGTCGGGCTTGTGGTGAATTTCGCCGGCGCGCAGGACGCCGATAAATCCCGCTTCGTGCGCTTTGTCGAGAACCAGCTATCGACCCCGGACCGGCAAATCCGCATCGGGGCCATAGACGGCGTCTTGTCGTCGGATGTGCGCTTCCAGTCTTTCACCATCGCCGACCGCGAGGGCGTTTGGCTGACGGTGGAGGATGTGGAGCTGGAGTGGTCGCGGTTCGCGCTGTTGCGCGGGCGGCTCGATGTGGATCGGCTGGTGGCCGACAGCATCACGATCACGCGGGCCCCCTTACCGCCGGAGGATGACAGTGCGGACGCCGATGCAGCGGACGACGGCGAGTTTCAGCTGCCCGAGCTTCCGGTGTCGGTCATCATCGACGACCTAACGGTCGACACGGTGTCGGTGGCAGAGGGACTGGTCGGGCCGGCGTTCCAAGTGGGGCTTCAAGGGCGCGCGAACCTGTCCGATGGGGCGCTGGATGCTGCCATCTCCGTTGATCGGCAGGACCGCCCGGGCACGCTGAGCCTGGAAGCGGCCTTCAATAACGAGAGCCGGCAACTGACGGTGAATGCCGATATTGCCGAGCCACCCAACGGGGTGATGGCCAACGCGCTGAGCATTGAAGGCCGGCCTTCGGTCGATCTGCGGATTGCCGGCGACGGGCCGCTGTCTGACTTCTCGGCTGACGTGAGGCTCTCCACCAACGGCGAGGACACGCTCAGCGGGACTGTGCGGGTCGACGACGACCAGGGCGCGCTTCAGGTCTCTGGTGATTTGTCCGGCGACTTCCGGCCGCTTGTTGCGCAGCGTTTCCAACCGCTGGTGGACGGTGGCTCGCAGCTCTCATTCCTGGGCGCGCGGGACGCCGACGGCGGCATTAGCCTTACTCGCTTCAGCTTGAGGAGTGGCGCTGCCGATGTTTCGCTCTCGGGTCAGCTGGCGCCGGACTTTGTCCCGCTGAATGTGTCCATCAATGCCGTCCTTGCCCGGCCCGATGGTTCGCCAACGCCCCTGATCGGGGTCGACGACGGGACTGTGGGGCGGATCGCGATCACGGGTGCTCTCGGCGGAGATTTGGGCGAGGCGTACCAGTTCGACGCTGAGGTGAGCAGTCTCGATACACCTTTCCTGGTGGCGGACAGCGTGACGCTGCGTGCCTCGGGCGCGGCGGAAGGGCTGCGCAGTCCGAACGCGCGGCGTGTGACGTTCACCATTGAGGGGGATGCCGGCGGGCTGGAGCAATCAGGGAGCGGGGTGGCGGACGCCATCGGTGACGCGTTCAGCCTGCGCGCCAACGGCTCTTGGTCGGCGGGCAACCCCGTGAACGTGGAGCGCGCCGACCTTCGCACGACCACCTTTGCGACGCGCTTTGCCGGGACCGTCGGCGATGGCCTCGACGGGAGTTATCAGCTCCGCGCTGACAACCTCTCGGCGTTTTCGGCGCTGGCCGGGCGCGCGCTTTCCGGGACCATCTCGCTGGATGCTGCCGGCAGCGTCGGCTTTGATGGACTTTTCGATTTGCGGTTTGACGGTGCGGCCCAGGATTTGGCGCTAGGAACGCCGGCTGATGGTCTCCTTGCCGGCCGGCTCCAGCTTGGCGGGCGCGCCGCGCGCTCGGCCGAGGGCGTGTCGTTCGACGCTTTCCGCCTGTCGGGCGACAGCATCAGCATGGCCGCCAACGGCGCCCTCACCACGGGCGAGGCCAATTTGCGGGCTGCGCTTCAGCTCGCCAACGTCGGCGATCTGCGCGAGGGGGTGAGCGGCGCAGTGACGGTGCAGCTGAGCGCCACCGGTGCGGCGGCGACACCCGACATTTCCGCGTCAGTCAGCAGCGATCGGCTGTCGGTCGGCTCTCGGGACATCGACGACCTTTCGCTCACCTTCAATGGCGATTGGCAACGCGATCAACCCGAGCTGAGCTTAACCGGCGATCTATCGCTGACCGCACGCGTCGATGACACGCCGGCGCGTTTGCTGGCGGGCTTCGACCTTGCCGGGAGCCGCTACACGCTGTCAGGCCTGGATGCCGAGATTGCGGGCGCGGTGCTGCGGGGGGATCTCACCAGCACCGACGGCCTTCTCACCGGCGACATCGCTGCCCGCGTGCCGGATCTTGGTTCGCTCGCCGCGCTCGCCCTGCTGGAGGCGGCCGGTTCGCTCGATGCTGATCTAAATTTCAGCGTTGACGGCGATGCCCAAACGCTCAGTGCGGTGGGGCAGGCGCGCGATATTGCCGTTGCCGGTAGCAGCATCGGGTTTGCCGCGTTCGACGTGACCATCGATCATCTGTTTAGCGTTCCGCTGGCTGACGGTACGGCGGATCTGCGCGCGGCGAGCGTCGCTGGGTTTGATGTCCGCACACTGTCACTCCGCGCCCGCCGAGACGGGGAGGTCTCGCAGCTGACCGCCCGCGGCGATGTGGCGGGTGCTAGCGTGAGCGCTGAGGCGCGGCTGCGCCGGGAGACAGATGGCTTTGCCGCCGACCTGCAGGCGCTGTCGATCACGAAAGACGGCGAGGGCGTCACGCTCCAAGCGCCGACCACCATCGTCGCGAAGGACGGCGATTTCTTGTTGGCCGAAACGCTCCTCTCCATGGGGAGAGGGACGGCGCAGATTGCCGGCGAAATCGGTGATCGGATTGACGTCACCGCAGACTTCGATGCCGCATCGCTCACCGTCGCCAACCTAGTCCGGCCAGATCTTGGGTTGCGCGGCACCATCGACGGCGAGGTCACCGCACAAGGCACCACGGATCAACTCACCGGCGATGTGGGTCTCACCGTGAGCGGCCTTTCAGCCGCGGAGTTGTCGAGCCGAGGGATTGCGCCGGTTGATGTTCGCGTCGATGGCAGCTTTGCCGGCGACACGTTTGAGCTCCAAAGGGCTGATGTTGCGCTGGGCGGCGGGACGGTTTCGGCGAGCGGCAATGTGGGGGATGCGCTCGATCTGACTGTCACGGCGCGGAACCTGCCGCTTAGTCTGGGCAACATTGCTTCGGCCGATCTTGGCCTGTCGGGCACGCTTAACGCGGATGCGCGGGTCACCGGGTCGCGCGATGACCCTGAGGCTACGTTTGAGGCGCGCACGCAGAACGCGTCCGCCGCGGTGCTGCGGTCAGCCGGCCCGATCAGCGCGACTGTGGCGGGACGTTGCGCGTCCGGCACCGTCACCTTATCGAACGCAACGGCGAGCGTTGCTGGCGGACGGATCGATGCCACCGGCCGTGTTGGATACGCGATGGACCTTTCGGCGGTTCTCACCTCGATGCCGCTGTCGCTCGCCGACGCGTTTGCACCGTCGCTGGCGTTGCGCGGGAGCTTATCGGGGCGGGTCGGTTTGTCGGGCACATCGTCCTCGCCGCGAGTGAACTTTCAGCTGAATGGCAGCGGTGTGTCGGCGGCGCCCATCGTGGCCGCCGGTGTCGGTCCGCTGTCGGTCTCTGCCGACGGCAACTTTGCGCGCAACGTGGTGACGCTGACGCGCGCGGACGCCTCCGGCTCCGGTCTTTCGGTGAACGCATCGGGGCGCATACCACTATCGGGCGCTGGGTTGCGTCTTGCAGTGCGGGCCGACGCGCCGCTGAGCCTTGCGAACCGCGCTTTGGCCGAGCGGGGCGGTGCGGTGAGCGGGGATGCGCGCGCGGACCTGACCGTTACCGGATCGCTATCGCGGCCGCAGGTGCGCGGCACCGCCAGCGCGAGTGGGTTCACGCTGCGTGATCCGAGCACCGGCGTCGTCCTGCAGAACGGGTCGGCCTCAGCGGAGTTCACGGGCGAAACGGTGATCCTGCGCTCTTTACGCGCAGAGCTTGGCGGCGGCATTGTTTCAGCGAGCGGACGCATCGGTATCGGCGGTGGGCAGTCTCTCGACCTCACGGTGCGGTTTGACAATACGCGTTACGCCGATGGCCGTCTGGTTGCCGTGACCTTCGATGGGACGCAGCGAGTGACTGGTACCCTGTCGGCGCCGAACGTTTCTGGCCGGATCGACATCCAACGCGCCGAAATTACCGTGCCAGATAATCTCGCTGGCGCCGGCACGCTGATCAACTTGAAGCACATGGGTTTGCCGGTGGACGTCGCCGAAACGCTGCGCCGCGCACGTGCTGGCCCGTACGCCGAACAACCCGACGAAGGCACGAGCCGGGGTGGCGGGCCAACGCTTGACGTGACCATCAGCGCCCCTGCCCGCGTCTTTATCCGTGGCCGGGGGATTGATGCCGAAGTTGGTGGCCAACTTGTGATTCGCGGGCCGATTAATGATGTGCAGCCGGTGGGGCGGTTTGAGCTAATCCGTGGTCGGCTTTCGATTATCGGCCAGCGCATCGAGTTCACCGAGGGTAGCGTGACCTTGTTTGGCGATCTCGATCCCGAGCTCTTTCTGGTCGCTGAAAAACGCCGCACTGACGTGACAGTCAGAATTATCGTGGAAGGCCTTGCGTCCAATCCGACGATCACCGTGGAATCAGTTCCCGCGCTACCGCAGGACGAAGCGTTGGCTCAACTCCTGTTTGGCCGAAGCATCAACGAGCTTTCTGCGTTCCAGCTGGCGGAACTCGCAGCAGGCGTCGCAGAACTCGCCGGCTCTGACGGCGGTCCGGGTCTGCTCGATCAACTGCGTGCATTCACCGGGCTAGATGACCTTGAGATTATCACCGATGATGAAGGGAATCCGGCTGCACAGGCGGGCGCCTACATTTCGGACAACATCTATCTCGGTGTGCGTGCGGGCGAGCGATCGTCGGGCGTGACGGTGAACATCGACATTGTCCGCGGCCTGACGGTGCGCGCCGAAGCTTTGACTGACCAGGAGACGATCGGCTTGTTCTACGAACGAGAATATTAGTAATATTCTTAGAATATTTCCAATAAAAGTACGCGTAGTTTCAAAGTGTTCTGATCTTCACCTCGTATATTGACGCGCCTCCTGTCGGGATTATTTGCCAGGAAAATCCCAAATATGGAGAAGCAAAATGCGCGCTGCGTTGATCCTGGCTGGCCTCATGGCTGGTACTTCGATCGCATCTGCCGCCGAAGTGAACCTGTTCTCTTCGCGCCACTACGACACCGACGAAGCCATCTACTCGAACTTCACCGAGAAGACCGGCATCACGGTCAACCGCATCGAAGACAGCGCTGACAAGCTGATCGAGCGTATGCAGTCCGAGGGTGAGCTGAGCCCGGCAGACGTGTTGCTCACCGTCGACGTCGGTCGGATCGACCGTGCCGCGCGTCTCGGCCTGCTGGCGCCGATGGAATCCGATGTTGTGTCGGGCTCAGTTCCCGCTGAACTGATCGATGCAGACGGCGAGTGGCTCGGCGTATCGACCCGCGTTCGCAACATCTTCTACGACAAGAACGACGTCGAAAACCCGCCGATGACCTACGAGGCGCTTGCCGATCCTCAGTATGAAGGCATGGTTTGCACCCGTTCGGGCAGCAACGTTTACATGCTGGCTCTGCTGCAGTCGATCATCGCGCACGCCGGCGAGGACGCTGCCAAAGAGTGGGCGATGGGCCTGAAGAACAACCTCGCCCGCGACCCGCAAGGTGGCGACACCGACCAGATCCGCGCGATCGTCTCCGGTGAGTGCGACATCGTTGTGGCCAACCACTACTACTTCGCTCGCGCGCTGCGCAAAGAAGTGGAAGGCCTAACCGGCAGCACCGACATGGTGGGCGTTGTGTTCCCGAACCAGGATGACCGCGGTATTCACCAGAACATCTCGGCGGTTGCTGTGGCGAAGAATGCGCCCAATGCCGAAAACGCCATGAAGTTCGTGGAGTATCTGGTGTCTCCCGAGGCCCAGAAGATGCTCGCCGACGGCAACGACGAGTTCCCTGTGGTGGCTGATATTGAGCCGTCTGACGGTGTGAAGTCGCTTGGCGACTTTAAGCGCGACACCATCTCGCTCGCCGAATTCGCTGACACCACGCGTGCTCAGGAAATCTGGGACGAGATCGGCTACCAGTAAGCCGGTCAATGATACGATGCGGCGTGAGTTCTTGCGCCGCGTCACCGCGAAGCTTGTAAGACGTGCGGCGCCCCTGCCATGCTGGGGCGCCGTTCGTTTGTGTGAAGGTGCCCGTGAATCTCTCACCCCTCCATGAAGAGTTTGTCCTCCACTTCGGCGAGATGGGCTCGCGGTGGGGGATCAACCGCACCGTCGGGCAAATCTACGCGCTGCTGTTCCTTAACGAAGCGCCGCTGAACGCCGAGCAGATTTCAGAACAACTGGGCTTTTCACGCTCCAACGTGTCGATGGGCTTGAAGGAACTTCAGGCGTGGAAGCTTGTGCGGCTGAAGCATATTCCGGGTGACCGCCGAGAGTACTTCACCACGCCGGACGATCTTTGGGTGATCGTGCGAACGCTGGTGGAGGAGCGTAAACGGCGGGAGATTGACCCGACTCTGACCAAGCTGCGGGAGCTGCAACTTCACCATACGCCCGGTGAGGGTGAAGCATACGCGTTTGAGCGCATCGAGGAGATGACCAAGCTCATCGAGCTGCTGACCGGTTGGTACGATGACGTGAACCGCCTGCCGACCGACCGGCTCGTGCAACTCTTGGCTCTGGGCGCGCGTATCAACGATCTGGCGCTTAAGGCAGCGTCCGTGCTGCCGCGTCGCCGCAAGCCGGACGAGAACGACGGGGCGGACGAGGCGAACACCGACCGTTGACAACGCCTGCGCAGGCCATGCAGGGCGTCCCCATAAGAAAGCACGGGGACGCGCCATGAGAGCCATCATCGTCAACAAGACCGACAGCGGGGTGTCCGCAGCGGTGGAAGACATCGACGAGGCGCGGCTGCCCGCCGGGGCCGATGGCGATCAACTGGTGACGGTGAAGGTCACCCACACAACGCTGAACTATAAAGACGGGCTTTGCCTGACGGGGGGCGGCGGCTTGGTCCGTGACTACCCGCACGTTCCGGGCATCGATTTCGCCGGTGTTGTGGAAGCGTCTGACGATCCGCGTTACGCGCCGGGCGACGAGGTTGTGCTCACCGGTTGGCGCGTTGGCGAAGTCTGGTGGGGTGGCTACGCGGACAAGGCGCGGGTGAAGGGCGACTGGCTGGTGCCGCTGCCCAAGGGTTTGTCGGCGCGGCAGGCGATGGCGGTTGGCACAGCTGGCTTCACGTCGATGCTGGCGGTGATGGCGCTGGAGGCGCACGGCATGGCACCCGGCGGAAAGCCTGTGCTGGTCACCGGCGCTGCCGGCGGTGTGGGGTCGGTGGCTGTCGCGATCCTGGCCAACCTTGGCTACGAGGTTGCGGCCGTGACGGGTCGGCCGGAGCAGGAAGCATATTTGAAGTCGCTGGGGGCAAGCACCATCGTCCCCCGGTCTGATCTTGCCGATGCGCCCAAACGCCCGCTGGGCCGGGAGACTTATGCGGGCTGCGTTGATGCCGTGGGGGGCGCCATGCTCGCCCATGTGATGACGCTGCTGCAGTATGGCGGCAGCGCGGCGGCGGTCGGGCTCGCCGGCGGCGCGGCGCTTGAGGGCGCGACGGTCATCCCGTTCCTCCTGCGCGGCGCCAACATTTTGGGCATCGATTCGGTGATGCAACCGCGTGAGCCGCGCCTTGCGGCTTGGGATCGGGTGGCGACCGATCTGCCGCTTGCCAAGCTCGACGACATGATCGCCGAAGCGTCGCTTGAGGATCTGCCGGAGCTTGGCCGCAGCATCTTGAAAGGCGGCGTGCGGGGCAGGGTTGTGGTGACCCTTTAGGCTACTGCGCGACGGCGGCGCTTGCCCGGCGTCGTCGCCGCGCCAATCTCCCGGGTGCTTTTTAGAACCTGGAGAGTGCGCCGATGCGCGAGAAGGTCGCCCACCTGTTGGCCACCAAAGCGTGGGAATGGTCGATCACTGCGCTGATCATCATCAACGCGATCACGTTGGGGCTGGAGACCAGTGCCAGCGTGATGGCCGCCATCGGCCCGGTGCTCCTTGCCATCGACAAAACGATCCTCGGCGTCTTCGTGGTGGAGATCGCGATGCGCCTTTACGCGCATCGGGCGCGCTTTTTCAAAGACCCTTGGAGCCTGTTCGACCTGACGATCGTGGGGATCGCGCTGATGCCCGATTCGGGGCCGTTCTCGGTGCTGCGCGCCTTGCGAATTTTGCGGGTGCTGCGGCTGATTTCCGTCGTGCCATCGCTGCGTAAGGTGGTGGTTGGGTTGATTGCCGCGCTGCCCGGGATGGGGTCGATCATCCTTTTGATGTGCATCGTGTTTTACGTGGCATCGGTGATGGCGACTGAGCTGTTTAAAGAGGCATTTCCGGAGTTTTTCGGGACACTTGGCGCGTCCGCTTACACGCTGTTCCAGATCATGACGTTGGAATCCTGGTCGATGGGAATTTCGCGGCCGGTGATGGAGGTGTTTCCTTACGCCTGGATTTTCTTCGTGCCGTTTATTCTTCTGTCGACGTTTGTGGTGCTGAACCTGTTTATCGGCGTTGTGGTCTCGGCGATGCAAGAGCAGGTGGAGGAGACGGCGACGGAAGGCCGTGTGGCACTTGCCGATGAGGCAGCATCCGTCCACGCATCGCTCGCCAAACTCAGCGACGATGTGGCGGAGTTGAAGGGGCTGTTGCAGACCAACGCGAAGGCGGCAGAGCGGCAGTAGTCCTGCGGCTGCGGCGCGCGGGCTGGATGGCTGCCCCGCCCCAATGCCTCTGCTCTGGCGCGCGTTCATTTGCCACAAAGTGCGCCTGCCGGAGGCGAGACCCATGGATTTAGCGCTCTTCATACCCGCGTGTTTTGCGCTGAACCTTGCGTTCGGCCCCAATAACTTGCTGGCCATGACCAACGGAATGCATCGCGGGCCAGCCTTTGCGCTCGCTGCGGGCACCGGGCGGCTTTTGACCTTTGTGCCGATGATTGCGCTGGCTGGCCTTGGCCTCGGGGTTGTTTTGGCAGTGTCGGCGCAGCTCTTTTGGGCGGTGAAGATTGTTGGGGCGGCCTATCTCATTTATCTCGGCGTGCGGATTTTGCGGGGCGCCAGCCAAAGCGGATCGGCGTTGCAGGCGAACGGGCGGCCCCTCTTCGCTGCCGCGCGGCAAGAGGCGCTGGTGGCAGCTGGCAATCCCAAAGCGATCCTGATTTTTGCGGCCTTCTTTCCGCAGTTTGTGGATCCGCAGCACTACGCAGCGAGCTATGCGGTTTTGGGCGTGATCTTCCTCGCGCTCGAGGTGGTCGCGATGTTGGCTTACGCGCTTGTCGGCCGGTTGTTCGCCGGAGTCGGCCAGCGCGCGACGACATGGATGACGCGGGCATCGGGCGCCGGGATGATCGGGTTTGGCGTGCTGCTTCTCTTCACCCGCCGGCCGACCGCCGCCTAGATGTGTTTCATCAGGCGCAGGGCGTCGTAGATGGCGGCGTGGATATTCCGGCTCGCCACGGCATCGCCCACGCGCCAGAGCGTGAACGCGCCGCTGGCGTTTCGCTCCACCGCCTGCGGGCGATCATTCATCACCGCGGCGAGATCGATCTCGCCAAAGTTTTTGGATTGCGGGCGTAGGTCGAAATAGACGTCTTCCAGAGGCACGGTGCCATTTTCCACCACCACCTGGTCAGCCTCGCGCGTCAGGATGCGGTCGGCGTACTCGTCGTGAAAGTGCGTCAGAAGCCGATTTCCAGACCGCTCGACGCCGACCAGCTTCAGGTTGATTGTGATGCGCACGTCGTTCTCGCCGAACGCTTTGAAGTAGGGCGGGAAGGATGTGCCGCCGACTTCCGGGCCGAGGGTGCGCTCAGGCGTGATGATCTCAAGGTTCGATCCAGTGCCGCAGATGAATTCTGCCGCAGTGAGGCCGGGATGCTGGCCGTTGTCGTCGAACAAGATGACGTCTTTGGCCGGGCGCGCGGCACCCGACAGGATGTCCCACGACGAGGTGGCGAGTTCGCCCGAGCCGTTGAGGAAGCTGAAATCCGGCATACCGCCGGTGGCGACCACAACGTAGTCCGGCGCTTCAGCGAGGACGTCGTCGGCCTCGGCGTAGACGTTGCAGCGGATGTCAACGCCGTATCGCTCGCATTCCGACATGCGCCAGTCCGTAATGCCGGAGATTTCCCGCCGCCGCTTGAGCGCTGCGCCGAGCCGGATTTGTCCGCCAGGTTCATCCTGCGCCTCAAACAGAGTGACGCTGTGACCTCGTGCGCCGGCGACGCGGGCCGCCTCCAAACCACCTGGGCCGCCACCGATGATGACAACCTTTTTGGGTGCGCCATCGCCGCGGGTGACCACGTGCGGCATCGTCTTTTCGCGGCCGGTGGCGGCGTTGTGCACGCAGCTCGCCTCGCCGTTGTAGATCGAATCGATGCAGTAGCCCATGCCGACACAGGGGCGGATCTGCTCTTCGTTGCCCTCGATGATTTTCTTGATGATGTGAGGGTCGGCCATGTGGGCGCGAGTCATGCCCACAAGGTCGAGCTTGCCGCTTTCCACCGCGTGCCGCGCCGTTGCCACATCCTGGATGCGGGCGGCGTGCATGGTGGTGAGGCGAGTTTTTGCACGCACTTCGCCCGCAAAGTCCAGGTGCGGGGCGGAGCGTGCGCCCATGCCGGGGATGACCTTCGACAGGCCGGCCTCGGTGTCGATGTGGCCGCGAATGACGTTCATGAAGTCGATGAGGCCGGAGGCTGCGAAGGTGTGGGCTATGGTGAGGCCCTCTTCGCGACTGATGCCGCCGTCGGCGTCCTCATCGCAGACCATGCGCAGGCCAACGATGTAGTCAGGGCCGACCCGCTCCCGAACGGCCTCCAAAACCTCAAAGCCGAACCGCATGCGGTTTTCGAGGCTGCCGCCATACTCATCGGTCCGCTCGTTGGTGAGCGGCGAGAGGAACTGGTCGAAGAGGTGACCGTAGGCGGTGATTTCAAAGCCATCGAGGCCGGCGGCTTTCACCTTTTCTGCCGCGTCGGCGTAGGCGGTGATGGTCCGGCGGATGTCCCAGTCTTCCATGGCTTTGGGCCAGGACCTGTGGGCGGCTTCGCGCTTATGGCTTGCGGAGATCAGCGGGAACCACTCGCCACGCGTTGAGTAGGAGCGCCGGCCCATGTGGGTCAGCTGGATCATCACGGCCGCGCCGTGCTCGTGGCAATCGTCGGCGAGTTCGGCGAGCCACTTCACGCACTCGTCGCGCCAAATCTCGATGTTGCCGAACGACTGCGGTGCGTCGGGCGCCACGATGGTCGACCCGCCGATCATGGTGAGACCGATGCCGCCCTTGGCCTTCTCAGCATGGTAGAGCCGGTAGCGTTCCTTCGGCAGGCCGCCTTCGGTGTAGGCGGGCTCGTGCGCGGTGGACATCATCCTGTTGCGCAGCGTGAGGTGTTTGAGCTGATGGGGCTGAAGGAGGGGGTCAAAACGCATGGCTGTCAGCTTTCCGGTCCTGCGTCAGCGGTCAAGCACAACGTCGCCGCGCGGTCGGCTGGAGCAGGGTAGCACGAAGCCGCGGTCGATTTCGCGTTGGCGGATGCCGCCTTGGTGGGTCATGGCGAGATCGCCGGATATCTTGACGCATTTGCAAGTACCACACATCCCCTTCGCGCATGAGGCGGCGATGGCGAAACCTGCGGCTTTGGCGGCGCGCAAGATGGTGGTGTCGGCAGGGCAATCGAAGGATCGGCCTGATTTGGCGAACGTGATGCGCCAGACCGGAGCGCCGGTGTCGGTGATCGCGTCGTCTTCTTGGCCGAAATCGAAAGACTCCTCGGCGTAGAATTCGGGCGGGACGCCGTGGTCGAAGGCGGCGTTCTTCACCGATTCCATAAACCCTTCCGGCCCGCAGCACATGACCATACGGCCTGCCAGATCCGGCACGAGTTCAATGAGTGCGTCCGCGGTCAAGCGTCCGCCGATGTTCTTCGCCGACGGGCGGGTTGGGATGAAGTGGAGCCTGAGCCCTGGCAGGCGGCGCTTCAGGGCGCGCAGCTCAGCGGCCGCCACATAGTCGCGCGGTGTGCGCGCCACGTGCACAAAGTCTGCATCAAGGGGCAGCCCAAGATCGGCTGCGGTGCGCACCATGGACAGCATCGGCGTGATGCCGCTGCCGGCGGAGATGAGAGCGAACTTCTCAGCCTGGTGCTCCACCGGCGAAAAGGCGCCTGCAGGCCCAAACGCGCTGATGCGTTCTCCAGGGGCTAGCGCTTTATGCAGGTGCCCGGACATCGCGCCGCCGGGCTTCACTTTTACGGTAATTGCCACCGCGCGGTCGCCCGCAGCAGATGATGAGAGCGTGTAGCACCGTTCCACCGGCCGGCCATCCAGCGCGGTGCGAAACGTCATGAACTGACCGGGGTCGAAGGTTATGCGGCTGCCGTCGTCCGGTGCCAGCAGGAACGTTTTGACATCACGGGTTTCGTTCCACGCATGCAGGCAGCGCAGCGTGCCCCACTGGTCGCTGGGCCAATCGACCCGCTTGGCGGCCATTGCCGCGGGAAAAGTTGTCATCAGTCGGCGTGTCCGGCCGCGACCATGCGTTCCACGTACCAGGTGACGAAGTCGTTCACGGTGGTTTCGTTGAAGGTCGAGTATGGGCCGGGGCGGTACCCTGCCGACTGCACGCCTTTGTGGGTGCGCTCCACCAAATCGGCATCTTCCTGATTTGTGGTGATCCAGATGTGGGTCAGGTGCTCAAGATCGTAGTCGACACCTTCGACGGCATCCTTGTGCACAAGCCACTTTGTGCGCACCAGCGTTGTGTCCGGTGTCAGCGGCACACAAAAGAACACAACGGCATGGTCGCCCATGAAGTGCGCCCAGAGGTTATTGCTCCACAGGTGCACGTCGCCGTTCTTGCGGCCCTCGGTGATGCCGAGGGGGATGCGGCTTGCGGCCCGCTGATCGGGCGTTTGCGATTCGCCGTTGCCGCCGATGATCAGCCGTTGCGTGCGGAAGTGAGTCTCGTGCCCGGACGCGAAATTCAGCGCATCGTGGAGCATGCCGCAGCTGTCCCACTCCGCGATACGGTCGGCGTAGACCACGTCGAGTGCTTCGGTCTCTGCCGCTTCCTCTTCGGACTGGTCGGCCGGATCAAAGCCGAAGTCTGACGCGTAGAAGGCCATCGACAGTTCTGGGTGGTTGGACGCGCAGTGGTAGCACTCACGATTATTTTCCATCGTGAGCTTCCAGTTGCCGTTTTCCACAATATCGCGCTCGTGGGCGATTTTGGTGTCAGCTAAGCGAAATTCATCCAGGCGCTCTGCGATGAGGGCCGCCTTCTCGTCCATATCCTGCGGCGGATCATCGGAGAGGCACACGAAGATGACGCCGGAGACGTTGCGCAACGCAACGGTTTTCAGGTGGTAGAGCTGCTTGGCGAAATCTTGGCCCATGTGGGGCGCGCGAATGAGTTCGCCGGTGAGCTCGTAGGTCCACTGGTGGTAGGGGCACACAAGCTTACCAACAATGGACCGGCCATCGTCGACCAGCTTTGCGCCGCGGTGGCTGCACACATTGTGAAATGCACGGACTTCGCCGTCATCGTCGCGCACGATCACGATTGGCGAGCGTCCGATGGTTAGCGCGTAGACATCACCGGGCTCCGGAACGTCGGCTTCCACCGCCACTGCGATCCAATTGCGGTGGAAAATAACATCGAGGTCGGCGTCTAGGACATCGTTGCGCGTGTAGAGCCCCGCCGGCAACGCATGGTTGGGCAGCCTTGCCCGAAGCAAATCTCTGATGGTATCGCCTGCGAACTCCACTGCTGAAAGTGGCGTCACCATCTGCTGCATAATGCAGCACTCCTGAGTCTCGGGTTGTTAATACTGTCTTCACGACGACAGCCAAGAGATTGGGATGAATCGCGAAGTGGAGCAACGGCACAAAAACTTTAGCTGACGATGACTTGGAGTTATGCTTATGTCAGTGAGAAATCACGCGCTTAGTGTCGACCATGGCCCGATCACGCCAACGTCTGCCGTCTCTGAATGCGCTTGCGGCGTTCGAAGCGGCCGCGCGCCTGGGCGGCTTTACCCGCGCCGCCGACGAGCTTTGCGTGACCCAAGCGGCGGTCAGCCGGCAGATCAAACAGCTGGAAGACGAGCTGGGCGTGACACTGTTTCGCCGCGAACCGCGCCGGGTTTTGCTGACACCTCAAGGCGAAACTTTGGCGGCCGCAGTGCGGAGCGGCTTCGGCACCATCGGCGATGGGGTCGCTCGCGTCCGCCGGGCGCAGGAACCTGACCAGCTGACGGTCTCTGTCTCTTTGTCGTTCTCGCACTTCTGGCTTTTGCCCAACTTACCCGCATTCCGAGAGCGCTTTCCGCAAATCCGTCTTCGCGTGGTGACCCAGGACACCCCGCTCGATCTTCGCCGCGATGATGTCGCTGTTGCGGTGCGCTACGGGCGTGGTCCGTTCTTGGACGGGACAGTGGTCGACACATTTGGGCCCGAAATTGCCTATCCGATGTGCAGCCCGGACTATCTGAAACAGATCGGCCCAGACGCCGATATGCAGGACCTTGAGCGGGTCACACTGATCGAAAGCGACTCACACGATGACGAGGCCCATTGGCTGAGTTGGCCGCGATGGTTTGCCATGGCCGGCATGCCGCCGCTGCGCCGCCAAGGCTATCTGACGTTCAACCACTACAGCGACGCCGTCTTCGCAGCGGTCAATGGGCAGGGCATCGTGTTGGGGTGGCACTCCATGCTGGCACGACCGCTCAGCGATGGCCGACTGGTGCGCTTCGGCACCGGGTCTGTGCTGCCGGCAGAGTGTCACCACGTCGTGGTCGCGGCCGACCGGGCGGAGGTGCCTGCGGTGGTTGCCTTTACCGAATGGTTGGGCGCGCGGTTCCGCGAGCAGAGCCACCCGCTTTAAGGGCTTGCCCTCACCTTGACCGCACTTGGCTGCATTTGGGCACTGCGGCGCCAATGCCATTTTCTTCAATTTACACCGGCTCTGAAGCAGATTAGAGGGCGTTTGCGGGCGATTACTCACAATGCGGGGACGGCATGGCGCAGCACTCGGCGTTTGCACTGTTAAAGAACGCGCTCGGCCTGGAAAAATGGACCGAGCAGTGGCCCGAGGCTCAGCCCAAGGCCGAGTACGACGTGGTGATCGTCGGGGCAGGCGGCCATGGGCTTGGCGCCGCTTACTACCTGGCTGAACAGCACGGCATCACCAACGTCGCGGTGGTGGAAAAAGGTTGGCTCGGTGGCGGCAATACTGGGCGCAACACCACCATCATCCGCTCCAATTATCTCTACGATGAAAGCGCGCGCCTCTACGATCACTCGGTGGACCTGTGGGAAGGCTTGTCGCAGGAGCTGAACTACAACGTCATGTTCTCCCGGCGCGGCGTGATGATGCTCGCCCACAACGAGCATGACGTGCAGTCCAGCCAGCG
>CAKZYH010000370.1 GCA_937884725.1 uncultured Paracoccaceae bacterium | reverse complement strand
CGGGCGCACAGGAGCGTGAAGGTGGGGCGGTCGAAGGCGGCTTTGACTTCGCGTTTCAGGGTTTCGGTGTCGTCGAGCCAGACGCCGTGGCCGCCCATGGCCGATGCGAGGGCGGGGAAGTCGGTGCCGGAAAAGTCGACGCCGACATTGCGGAGCTGCGAGCCGCGCTGCTTCATCTCGATGAGGGCGAGGCTTTCGTCGATCAGCACCATGATGGGGACGGCGAGCTTCAGGTCGCGGATGGTGGCGAGATCGCCGAGCGTCATTTCAAGGCCCGCATCACCGACGAAGGCAAGGACTGGGGTTTCGGGCTCTGCGAGCTTGTGGCCAGCCGCCAGCGGCACCGCACAGCCCATGGTGCACAGCGCTGAGGACTGGAGGAGCGTACGCGGGGCCGGGCAACGCCAGGATTGGCTGAGGAGGATGCGGTGGGCGCCGCTGTCGGCGGTGGCGACGGTTTCCGGTGGGGCAGCGTCGCGGGCGGCGTGGAAGACGGCAGCCGGGCCCCACCCTTCCGGCTCGGGCGCGAAGGCGGCGAGGAGGTCGGAGCGGGACTTTTCGGGGGCGCCGTCGGGCCAGGCGGCGGGGGCGCGGGCATCTGCGATCGCGGCGATGTTGGCTTTCACGTCACCGGGGAGCGTTAGGCTAACGGCGTGCATGCCGTGGGTTCGGGTGACCGGGGTGATGTCGATGACGCGGGCGGTGGCGGGCCATGGGTCGCGCCAGCCAACGCGCATCTCGATGGGGTCGTAGCCGGCGAGGACGATGGTGTCGGCATTGGCGAGCAGCGGCATCAGGTGGCGGTCGGCGCGGGGGCTGAGCCCTGCCCCGCCGAGCGCGAGCGGGTCGGCTTCGTCGATGAGGCCCTTGCCCTTGTAGGTGGTGATGAGCGGGGCGCCTGTGGAGCGCGCCAGGGCCGCGACGTCGGCGTCTGCGTTGAGCGCATCGAGGCCGGCGATGATCACGGGGCGCTCGGCTTCGGCGAGCCAAGCGCGGGCGGTGGCGATGGCGTCGCCCGAGGCGCTGCCGGCGGCGATGGGGGGTAAAGACGCAGCGCGGGGCGGCGCTTCGGCGTCGGCGACTTTAATCGGGAGATCGAGATGGACGGGGCCCGGTTGGCCTTCGGTCATGATCGCGATGGCCTTTTCCATCACCTGCGCGACGCTGCCGTCGTTGGCGCGGAAGCTTGCCTTGGTGACGGGTGAGAGCACAGCCTGATGGTCGAAAACCTGGTGGGTGTAGGTGTCGGCGTCGGCGCCATCCATGCAGCCGGTGAGCACCATGAGGGGGACACGGTCTTGCTCGGCGTTGGCGATGACGTTGACCGCGTTCGCAACGCCGGGACCGATGGTGGCAACGAGGATGCCGGGCGCGCCGGTGGCGTGCCAGGTGCCTTCGGCCATGAAACCCGCGACGTTCTCGTGCTTGGTGAGGTGGAAGGTGATCCCGGCGCGTTCCAGGGCGTCGATGATGGTGAGCACCTCGCCGCCCGGAATGCCGAACGCGTGGCGGCAGCCGGCGGCGGCGAGCGCTTCAGCGATGACGTCAGCGTTGCGCCTCACTGAGCGGCCTCGCGCTGGACGGGCAGAGGATCGCCGCAGTCGATGACGCCGGCGGCCGCGAGAGCGTCGATGGCGGAGGCGTCGTAGCCGAACTCGCCCAGAACCTCGCGTGTGTGCTCGCCGCGGCGTGGGGGCGGCCGGTTGTAGGCGACCGGTGTGCGGGAGAATTTGATGGGGTTGCCAATGGTGCGCACTTCGCCGTCGGGGGCGACGGCGTGGGGTTGGCGCACAGTCGCGCCGCGGGCCTCGGCTTGGGGTTCGGCGAAGGCGTCAGTGATGGTGTTGATGGGGCCGACGGGCACTCCCAACGGTGCGAGCTGTTCCGTCCATTCAGCGCGGGTTTTGGCCGCTGTAAGGCGGTTCATGTCCGCCTCGATGGCCTCGCGGTTGGTGACGCGGGCGGCGTTGGTGGCGTAGCGCGGGTCAGCGGCGAGGTGGGGTTCGCCAGCGGCCTCGCAGAACTTGGCGAACTGGCTGTCGTTACCGATGGCGATGATGAACGGGCCGTCGGAGGCTTGGAAGGCGTTGTAGGGGACGATGGTGGGGTGGCCGTTGCCAAGGCGCACCGGCGTTTCGCCCGTCATCAGGTGGGCGGTGCCTTGGTTGATGAGCCAGGCAAGCTGCGTGTCGAACAGGGACAGGTCAATGTACTGCCCCTGCCCTGACCGGCCGCGCTCGTTGAGGGCCGCGAGGACAGCGACGGCGGCGTACATGCCGGTCATGACGTCGGCGATGCCGACGCCCACCTTCATGGGTTGGCCGCCTGCCTCTCCAGGCTCACCGGTGACGCTCATGATGCCGCCGCGGGCTTGGGCCATGAAATCGTAGCCGGCGTGGGAGGCGAGCGGGCCTGTTTGGCCGTACCCGGTGATCGAGCAGTAGATCAGGCGCGGGTTGATGGCCGACAGGGACGCGTAGTCGAGCCCATACTTTTTGGCGCCGCCGGTCTTAAAGTTCTCCAGCGCAAAGTCGGCATCGCGGGCGATGCGACGCATGATTTCGAGCGCCTCGGGCTTGGAGAAGTCCAGCGCGAGGGAGCGTTTGTTGCGGTTCGCGGACAGATAGTATGCGCTTTCCTGAGTGCGCTCGCCGTTCACGTCCTCCATGAAAGGCGGGCCCCAACGGCGGGTGTC
The DNA here is from genome assembly GCA_937884725.1 of uncultured Paracoccaceae bacterium. Taxonomy (GTDB): domain Bacteria; phylum Pseudomonadota; class Alphaproteobacteria; order Rhizobiales; family Amorphaceae; genus Acuticoccus. The sequence goes on along the minus strand of CAKZYH010000370.1, from coordinate 1,302 downwards.
GTCGCCGACGCCGGACCGCTCAATCTTGATGACGTTGGCGCCCAAATCAGCGAACAGCTGGGTCGCTGTGGGGCCGGCCAGGATGCGGGTCATGTCCAGAACCAAGAGGCCCGCGAGCGGGCCTTGGGCGGTATCGGCGGTCACGAAAAGCACCTCGTTGCGGTGATCAGCAGTGCGGCAAAGAGTAAGGCTGCGGGAGGCAAGGTCAAAGCGCGCTTGCCGCCTGTTCGCGCGGATGTCATTTCTTTTGGCACGATCGGACCGCAGATGACCGCCCCGCAACCCGTGCCACACCCCGAGGTGATCGCCACTGACCCCACCTTCATCGCCGTGCACAGGCTGGTGAATGAGGTCGGAGCCGCGCGGCCCGTGGTGCTGTATGACGACGACAGCCTAGTGATGGCTGCCCCGCTGGATAGCCCGGTGGCGAAGGGGCATCGGCTGGCGCTGGCGGCACCGCGCGCGAGATTTCTGGAACTCGGCGATACGGCCCTCACGTTGGACGTGCCTGGCGCTGATCGAAGCCGCCTGCTCAGCCTTGCGATGGACGTAGCGCCGGATCTTTCGGGTGTCACGGTGGAGCCGGGCGGAGCGATGGCGCACGCTGCGACAGAGCTTGCCAAACTTGCCGAACGGCTGCCCGCAATGATCATGGCACGGGTGCCGGAGGGCGCGTCGATCCTCGCGGCATCGGTGAGCGACGTGACGCGCTATCGGGCGCGTCTTGCCGGAACCTTTCGCGCGGTGGCGAGCGCTGAGGTGCCGTTATCGACCGGCGCCCTCTCGACCGTCACAGCGTTTCGCAACGCGGCTGGGGGGACGCTCAGCGTCGGCGCTGTCGGCGAGCTCAGCGATGGCGCACTGGTGCGGATCCACTCGTCGTGCATCACGGGCGACGTGTTTGGATCGCTAAAGTGTGATTGCGGCGCTCAGCTGGCGTTGGCGCTGGAGACCATCAGCGCCAACGGTGGGGCGTTGATTTATACAGCGCAGGAGGGGCGCGGGATCGGCCTGATCAACAAGTTGCGGGCCTACCGGCTGCAGGATGCGGGTTTGGACACGGTGGATGCCAATGTGGCGCTCGGGTACCACGATGATGAGCGCGATTATGCGGCGGCCGGCTCGGTGCTGCGACAACTTGGGCTGAGCCGGGTCAGGCTTTTGACCAACAATCCGGCGAAGATCGAGGGTTTGGAACGGGCTGGCGTTTCGGCTGAGGCCGCCCCCATTGTCAGTCAGCCGACGGAGCACAATGCCCGGTATCTGGACACCAAGAGGCGACGCAGCCGTCACCGACTCTAG
>CAKZYH010000369.1 GCA_937884725.1 uncultured Paracoccaceae bacterium | reverse complement strand
CCTGGCTGCGGCAGACGGTTGAGCAGTTGTCCGAAGAGGGCGGCAGCAGCGCTGAATTTTTGGAAAACACCAAGCTCGAGCTGTTTCAGGAGCAGGTGTTTTGCTTCACACCCCGCGGCAAGCTGATTACGCTGCCACCGGGCGCGACGCCCATCGACTTTGCTTACCACGTGCACACGCAAATCGGTGACAGCTGTGTGTCCGCGAAGGTGAACGGTCAGGAGCGTCCGCTGAACACCGCGCTGTCGAGCGGGGATGAGGTGGAGATCATCACCAAGCCGGGGGCGACGCCGCCGGCGGCCTGGCGCGAGCTTGCCACGACCGGCAAGGCGCGCGCTGCGATCCGCAAGGCGAACCGCCTGACGGAGCGCAAGAAGCTCGTGCGGCTTGGCGAAGAGCTGATTGGCAACGCGCTCGCTCCGTACGGTCACTCTGGACGACCGCAGCTTGATGGCGTTGCCGACGCCTTCAAGCTGCCCGATGGCGAAGCGGTCGCGCTGGCGGTGGGTGAGGGGCGCGTTGACGCCGTCGATGTGCTGGCCGCCATGGGACACACGCCCGGTGAGAACGGCGCGTTGGAGCCCAGGAATGTCTCGATCCGCGGGGTGAGGTCCGATGTCGCCATCAGCTTCAGTCAGGACCATCTCACCGTGCCGGGCGACGACATTGTCGGCGTTTTGGACCCTGGGGCCGGCGTGACGGTGTACCCGCGCAAGGCGGCGGAGGCGATGCGCACGCTCGCCGATGAACCGCAGCGGTGGGTGCAGCTGTCCTGGCATCCAGATGCGTCGCGGGGGCCGCATTATCCGGTGGACATCGGGCTGACGGTGCAGGACGAGCGCGGCACGCTGGCCTCGGTGGCCGCGAGCGTTGCCGACCATGGCGCCAACATTGATGGCGTGAAGGTCAATCCGAAGGGGCCGGAATTGCGAGAAATGACCTTGCGCATCGAGGTGCGCGACAAGTCTCATTTAGATGCTGTCATCCAAAGGCTAAGAAAATTGCGTAACGTGGTGGATGCGCGCCGGCTGTAGCACTAGCCCGACGCATCCGTTCGGCCTTAAGGATTGTCGGCCATAAGGTTAGAGCGAAACATCTGGAAACGAACTTTTGCTGTTCAACCGACGCCATCAACCCAGCAAGCGCGAACGCGTCCGCACTGCCCTTTGGCCGCGACGCTCTTTTGCGCGCTCATTCCGCTATTATCGCGGGCGGGTGGTGCGGCTGAAAGCGTCTCCTCACGCCATTGCGGCTGGCGTTGCGGCGGGCGCGTTTGCATCATGCACGCCGCTGGTCGGCTTTCACTTTATTCTGGCGTTTGTGCTCGCGTGGCTGATCGGTGGCTCGTTGATCGCCGCAGCGTTCGGCACGGCGGTGGGCAATCCGATCACGTTTCCGTTTATCTGGCTGACATCGTTCCAGATCGGTTCGCGTGTGCTGAATTGGTTTGGAATGGAACAGGCTGGTGCCGCCGCTCCCGTGGCCGAAGAACTATCGTTTGAGATTTTGACCTCATCGTTCAGCACGCTGTGGCCGACGATCCAGACGATGCTTTTGGGTGGCGCGCTGCTCGGCCTTCCGGTCGCGACGGTGCTCTACTTCGGGACACGCTCGGCGGTGCGCTTTACCCGCGATGTGCGGGCCGCGCGGTTGGCGGCGGCGCGGGCCGGTGCCAAGGACGTTGCGTGATCATCGGCATTGGCAGCGACTTGATGGACATCCGGCGCATCGAAAAGACGCTGGAGCGGTTTGGCGAGCGCTTTACGCACCGCGTGTTCACCGACATTGAGCGGCAAAAGGCGGACCGGCGGGCACAGCGCGCGGCGACCTATGCCAAACGCTTCGCGGCGAAGGAGGCGTGCTCCAAGGCGCTTGGCTCGGGGATCAGGATGGGCGTCGCCTGGCGCGAGATGGGCGTTGTGAACCTGCCGAGCGGTCAGCCGACCATGCAGCTTTATGGCGGAGCGGCCGATCGGCTGGCTGCGCTGACACCAAAAGGACATGAGGCCCGTATCCACCTGACGATGACTGATGATCTGCCTTACGCCCAAGCCTTTGTTATCATCGAAGCTCTGCCATCCTAGTGGGCCGGCCCTAGCTGCTTCGTTGCGCATGGGCCCGAGGTCGCGCTAAGGAGGCGCGCTGCGGCGCCATACCATCGGCGCCGTGCTTTGTTTGACGACGTGGGCGCTCGGCTTGACCCAACGGACGACTTTTTGAAGCGAAGGACTTCGCGTGGCGAGTAAAGATAAAGCGGCAGACAAAGAGGGCGGACTGTACGAAACGCTAAAGGTCATCGTTCAGGCGCTGTTGATTGCCTTTGTGATCCGCACCTTCCTGTTCCAACCCTTCAACATCCCGTCCGCGTCCATGGTTCAAACGCTGCTCGTCGGCGACTACCTGTTCGTGTCCAAGTGGAGTTACGGCTACAGCCGCTATTCGTTTCCGTTCGGCATCATTCCGCTTGAGGGGCGGGTGCTGGAATCGACCCCGGAGCGGGGGGACATTGCGGTCTTCAAGCTGCCGCAGGACAACGCCACCGACTACATTAAGCGCGTGGTGGGTCTGCCTGGCGATACCATTCAGATGCAGGGCGGGCAGCTGTTCATCAACGGCACGGGCGTGCCGCAAGAGCGCCTGTCAGACTATGTGGAAACGGGGCTGAACGGGCGGGAGACGCGTGCGCGGCGGTTCCGCGAGACGCTGCCCAATGGCGTCAGCTACATCGTTTTGGATTCCAGCGAGAATGGGCTGTTCGACAACACCGGCGTCTACACCGTGCCGCCGGGTCACTATTTTATGATGGGCGACAACCGGGACAACTCGACCGACAGCCGTGCGACCTTTGTTGGTTATGTGCCGCTGGAGAACTTTGTGGGCCGGGCGGAGATCATCTTCTTCTCGATCCGCGAGGACGCGCAGATTTGGGAAATTTGGAAGTGGCCGGGCTCGGTGCGCTGGGGCCGCATTTTCGACACGCTGTGAGCGAGGGGCCGAGCGCGCTGGAGACGGCTCTCGGGCACACCTTTGCCGACCGGTCGCTGCTGGAGCGCGCGCTACTGCATGGCTCTGCCAACACGCGGGGCGGGGCGAAGAACAACGAGCGGTTAGAGTTTTTGGGCGACCGGGTGCTGGGCCTTGCCATTGCCGCCGCGCTTTATGAGCGGCGCCCGCATGCGCCCGAAGGGGATTTGGCCCGGCTTCTCAATCAGTTGGTGCGGCGTGAGACCTGCGCTGAGCGAGCAAGCGCTATAGGGATTGATGAAGCGCTGCGGCTTGGCCGGTCCGAGCAGCAGGGGGGCGGGCGCAAAAACACCGCGATCCTGGCCAATGCCTGTGAGGCGGTGCTGGCGGCGGTTCATCTCGACGCTGGGTTTGCGGTGGCGGAGGCGGTGGTGTTGCGGGTGTGGGCGCCGCTTCTCGACCTTGAGCTTGAGGATGCGCGCGATCCGAAGACTGCGCTGCAGGAGATGCTGCAGGCGCGCGGGGAGCCGCCGCCGCGCTATACCGTCACTCGGCGTGATGGGCCAGATCACGCGCCGTCCTTCACCATCGAGGTGGAGGCCGAGAGCGGTGTTTTGGCGACGGGGCAGGGCGGATCAAAGCGCGCGGCGGAGGCGGAGGCGGCCAGAGCTGCGCTGGAGGTGCTTGGCGCATGAGCGAGACGCGATGCGGGTTTGTGGCGCTGATCGGGGCGCCGAATGCGGGGAAGTCCACGCTGGTGAACGCGCTCGTGGGTGCGAAGATTTCCATCGTGACCCACAAGGTGCAGACCACGCGCGCCATCGTGCGCGGGATCATTTTGCACGATGGAGCGCAGGTGGTGCTCGTGGATACGCCGGGGATTTTTCAGCCCCGCCGGCGGCTTGACCGGGCGATGGTGAAGACCGCGTGGTCGCACGCCTATGACGCCGATCATATTTGCCTTTTGGTGGACGCCAAGCGCGGGCTTGATGAGGTGAATACTGGGATTTTGGAGTCGCTGACTGAGGTGCGCACGCCCAAGACGCTGCTTCTCACCAAGGTCGATCTGATTGATCCGACAGAGCTTTTGGCGCTGACTGAGGCGGCCAACACAATCACCAGCTTCGACGCGACGTTTATGATTTCGGCGCCGAAGGGGGATGGCGTTGACGACGTGCGCGATCATCTGGCGGCGGCGGTGCCGGCGGGGCCGTGGCTTTATCCGGAGGACCAGATTTCGGACGTTCCGATGCGTCAGTTGGCGGCTGAGATCACGCGCGAGCAGCTGACGATGCGGCTGCACGATGAGCTGCCCTATGCGGCGACGGTGGAAACCGAGACCTGGAAGACGCTGCGCGATGGGTCGGTGCGGATCGAGCAGGCAATCTTTGTGGAGCGCGAGGGGCAAAAGAAGATCGTGCTCGGCGAAAAAGGCAAGACCATTCGCGCCATCTCCATGGCCGCGCGCGAGAGCATCATGACGCTGACGGGTGCGCCGGTGCACCTGTTTTTGTTTGTGAAGGTGCGGCCGCGGTGGACTGAGGATCCTGAGCGGTATCGCGAGATGGGCCTCGATTATAGCAGCTGACGGGCATGGAATGGCGCGATGAGGCGCTGATTTTATCGGCGCGGCCGTTTGGCGAGAATTCCAAGATTGTGGATGTGCTGGCGCGCAGTCAGGGCCGGGCCTCGGGCATGGTGCGGGGGGCGCGGTCGGCGAAGATGCGCGCGCTCTTGCAGCCGGGGAACGTTGTCCATGCGACGCATCGGGCGCGGCTCGACAATCAGCTGGGGACTTTTGCGCTGGAGCTGACGAACGCGCGTGCGGGGCTCGTGATGGAGACCGCGTATGGCGCGTTTGGGTTGCAGTTCATCGCGGCCATGCTTGGGTTTTTGCCTGAACGCGATCCTCATCCGCGGCTGGTTGCGGCGGCGAATGCGGTGATCGACGCGGTTGCGTTGCCGGCGGCGGCGGGTGAGGCGGGTGTGCGCTTTGAGCGGATCTTGCTGGATGAGTTGGGGTTTGGTCTGGATCTGTCGGCCTGTGCGGCGACGGGTTCGCGCGAGAACCTGACCCATGCTTCGCCGCGCACCGGGCGGGCGGTGAGCGCTGCGGCGGCGGCGCCTTATCGGGACCGGCTGTTGCCGCTGCCCGACTTTCTGATCGATGCGGATGCGCCGGCAACTGCGGCGGGTGTCGCCGATGGGTTCCGGCTGACGGGGCATTTCTTGGGAACGCATGTGGCGGGGCCGGCGAACAAGCCTTTGCCGCCGGCGCGGGAGCGCTTTGTGAAAGCGGTGGTGCGGGCGCTGGCGCGCGAGGTTTCCTAGGCCCCGCCAGCGTTGACGCTCTGCGGAACGTCGTGAACGGCGGCTCGCGGCTATTCGGCGCCGACGGTTTGGATGGCGGTGAAGCCCTCGAAGACGGGGTGGCCGTTGTAGAGCGGCTTGTTGCTGCCGGCGTCTTTGTGCGCGGCGCGGAAGGCTTCGCTGCGGGTCCAGGCTTTGAAGTCGTCCTCGGACCGCCAGATGGTGTGGGACGAGTAAAGCGTGTGGCCCTCGGCTTCCGGGCCGCGCAGGAGGTGGAATTCCACAAAACCGGGGACGTTGCGGATGTGGATGTCCCGGTTGAGCCAGACCGCCTCAAAGTCCTTTTCTGAGCCGCGTTTCACCTCAAACCGGTTCATGGCGATGTACATGTCTGCTCCCTCAGCTTCGATGCCTAGACCGCGATCCGATCAGATTGGATCAATCTGATCGGATGACGACGCGGTCGCTCCTTAGGCTGGCGCGTCATCTTCTCGACCTGACTGATACAGTCAGGTCGGATGATGCGCTAGCGGCCGCCGCCCGCGACTGCGCGGTACGAAGCATGGCTCTTTTTGCTGCGTCAACGGTGGGGTGGGGTTATGGCGCAGGCAGGCTCGCGCAAGCTCTGTGCGACGGCGGCTGGTGGTTGTATTGGAACGCGCTTTAGTGGCCGTTTATGCTGGAGATGATGTGTCTGAACCGCAAAGCCGTCTGGTGGGGCTCGCGACGCCCGCTGCTTTACGCGGCGCTGGGATCATTGACGTCCGGGGGACGATGCTGACGCTGTTTGCGCAGGTTGGGCAGCCTCAAATGGCCGCCAGCATCTGGGTGGATGGCGAGGTGTGGGCGCGCGGCATGGAGTTGCGGCGGACCCATGCGCTGGCTGGGATCAACCAGGTCGTCGATGCTGGGTATGAGGAGGGCTGTGGCCGTTGGTCTGTGCGCGCTGAGCGGCGCTATGGGATCACGCTGACGCCAGATGGCGGGGGTTTGGGCGAGCGGGCTGCGGTTCTGACAGTGCCGAGCCCTAAGCTTGGTCCCGTTGAGGTGGTCTACTCCTGCCCGGTTCATGGGGTGGAGCTGCCTGTGGTGGCGGGCGGCGACTTTTGGGTAGCGCAGATGCGGGTGGCGCTTTCGGGCTGCGATGCTGCGCTGACGTTGACCGCTCTTGATGGGGCCGGGCAGCCGGTTGGGGGTGCGGCGACCGCCGTTGAGGCTGCGGGTATTGATGACGGCCGTGACGTTCTTGTGAGCGTTCAGCCAGGCGGTGCGGCGCGCTTTGTGACGGTCTCGCTGGCGGTGGAGCCGCGCGAGGCGGATGCGTTGGTTCGGTTTTCCCGTCCGCAGCTTGTCCTGTCCGACGGGCCGCATGCGCCGGCGTTCGCTCTCGCGCCCTACTCGGCTCGGGTGATGGCGACACTGCGGCAGGTGGGCGGAGAAGTTTGCGCTGCGTCCGTTGAGCTGCCGGCTGCGCGGTCGGACCGCGAGATCGCTGTCGTTCAGGAAGGCACTGGTCGGCACTTTGCGAACTCGCCGATGCGGGTGGCAGTCAGCGCGTAGGCCGCAGTGATCGAAACGACACGCATTCGGCCTGGCTTTTGCAATTGCCTTTTGTGCAAAGTTGCATAGGTGCCCTGCCTTGCGCGGGACCCATACACCGCCTTGAAGCGACACGAAGGATACCATCGATGCCTCCAGCGCCCCTGACACCTGTCACCGCAGGTTGCTGCTGTTGAGTGCGTCGGAGGCGATGATCGACGTTCAGGGCGTCGACAAGTGGTTTGGCGGTGTCCACGCGGTGCGCGACGTCACGCTGAACATCAAGCGCGGCACCATTACGGGGCTGATCGGCCCTAATGGCGCGGGTAAGACGACGCTCTTCAACATCATTGCCGGGCACTACAAGCCGACCAACGGGCACATTTTGCTGGATGGCGATGATGTGACGGGGCTTGATCCGCACGAGCTCTTTGGCCGGGGTTTGTTGCGCACCTTTCAGCTGGCGCAGGAGTTTCACTCCCTGTCGGTGCGCGAGAACTTGATGATGGTGCCCGCCGAGCAGCCTGGCGAGGACCTTATCAATGCGTGGTTCCGCAAAGGGCGGGTGAAAGCGCGGGAAGAGGAGCTGCGCGCTAAGGCGGACCGCGTCTTAGAGTTTTTGACGCTCACCCATCTGGCGGAGGAGCGGGCGGCGAACCTGTCGGGCGGGCAAAAGAAGCTTTTGGAGCTGGGGCGGACCATGATGGTGGACGCCAAGATCGTCTTCCTCGACGAGGTGGGGGCGGGGGTAAACCGCACGCTGCTCGGCACCATCGCGGGCGTGATTGAGCGGCTTCACAAGGAAGAGGGCTACACCTTCTGCCTGATTGAGCACGACATGGATTTCATCGCCCGGCTTTGCGATCCGGTGATCGTGATGGCGGAGGGCGGGGTGCTCGCCGAGGGGCATCCGCAAGAGATTTTGGCCAACGAAGCCGTCATTGAGGCCTATCTCGGCCGCGGCTCCAAACACAAAAAGGCCACCGCGTGAGCCTCCTGACAGCCGAGAAAATGACGGGCGGCTACTCCGCCAGCCACGACATTTTGCACGAGTGCACCGTGACCGCCGACCGGGGTGAGATTGCGGTGATTGTTGGCCCGAACGGTGCTGGTAAGTCGACCGCGATGAAGGCGGTCTTTGGGATGCTGAACCTGCGGGAAGGGTCCATCAAGCTTGATGGGCGGGATCTGTCGGACATGAAGCCCACCGACCGGGTCGCGAACGGGATGAGCTTCGTGCCGCAGGTGCGCAACGTGTTTCCGAGCCTGACGGTGGAAGAGAATCTTGAGATGGGCGCGTATTTGCGCCGCGACGATATCAGCGAGACCATCAGCGAGGTTTTTGAGCTGTTTCCGGTGCTGAAGGAAAAGCGCCGTCAGCCGGCGGGGGAGCTGTCCGGCGGGCAACGCCAGCAGGTGGCTGTGGGCCGGGCACTGATGACGCGGCCGCAGGTTTTGATGCTGGACGAGCCGACGGCGGGCGTGTCGCCGATTGTGATGGACGAGCTGTTTGACCGGATCATCGAGATCGCGCGGACGGGGCTTGCGGTGCTGATGGTGGAGCAAAACGCCAAGCAGGCGCTGGAGATTGCCGACCGCGGCTATGTGCTGGCGCAGGGGCGCAACGCGTACACCGACACGGGAGCGGCGCTGCTGGCCAACCCCGACGTCCGCCGCTCGTTCTTGGGAGGCTGAGGCATGGAGGATTTCCTCAACGCGTTCGTCCTCCTGTCGAACTTCGCGCTGGTGCCGGCGCTGGCCTATGGCTCGCAGCTGGCGCTGGGGGCGCTGGGTGTGACGCTGGTCTTTGCAGTGCTGCGCTTCTCCAACTTCGCCCACGGCGAGACGATGGCGTTCGGCACCATGATCGCGATTTTTGGCACGTGGGGGTTGCAGGCCGCGGGCGTGTCCATCGATCCGCTGCCCACTGCGCTGCTCGCGATCCCGCTCGCGATCGTCGTGACGATCGGATGGGTGCTGATCACCGATAAGCTCGTCTATCGCTTCTATCGGGAGAAGAAGTCGGACGAGGTGATCCTGCTGATCGTCTCCATCGGCGTGATGTTCGTGACCGCCGGTGTGGTGCGCTTTGCCATCGGCGTGGACGATCAGGTGTTTACCGACGGCGAGCGCTTTGTGTTTTCCGCGCGCGAGTTCCGCACCTACACCGGGCTGCGCGAGGGGTTGGCGCTGCGCACCACGCAGGTGATTTCGGTGGTGGCGGCGGTGATCTGCGTGATTGCGCTGTTCATCTTCCTCAACCGCACGCGCACCGGCAAAGCGATGCGCGCTTACGCCGACAACGAAGATCTGGCGACGCTGTCGGGGATTGATGCGGGCAAGGTGGTGCTGGTGGCGTGGTCGCTGGCGGCGGCTCTCGCGGTGCTGGCAGGTACGCTTTACGGGCTCGATAAGTCGTTCAAGCCGTTCGTGTACCAACAGATTTTGTTGCCGATCTTCGCAGCCGCCATTGTGGGCGGGCTGGGGTCGCCCGTTGGCGCCATTGTGGGCGGCTACATCATCGCCTTTGCCGAGGTGTTGGTGACGTACGCCTACATCCGCTTTTTGCGGTATTTGCTTCCGCAGGAGTGGCTGCCGGAAGGACTCGCGCAGCTGGTGGGCACTGAATACAAGTTTGCCGTGTCGTTCGTGATTTTGGTGGTGACGCTCATCATCAGGCCGACCGGCATCTTCAACAAAAAGCCAGCGTGAGGGAGCGCTTATGACTTCGCCCGCAGCCCCTCCCGTTGCCAAAGTCTCGCCCTGGCGGACCATTTTGCCCTTCGTCGTGATGGGCGGTTTGGTGGTGATCACCGGCTTTAGCCAGAGCTGGAACGTTGCGTTTGCGATCCTGAACTTGTCCGTGATTTCGGCGATCATGGCGCTCGGCATCAACATGCAGTGGGGCTATGCCGGCCTCGTCAATTTTGGCGTGATGGGCTTTACGGCGCTCGGCGGCATGGCGGTGATTCTGATTGCCGCCGATCCGGTGGACGATGCTTGGGCTGCCGGCGGGGCTGGCGTTCTTCTTGGCCTTTTGGTGCTGATTGCCGTTGGCGCTTGCACCTATGCGCTGCGCAAGATGCTCGGCGGATGGATCAAGACTGCCGTCACGCTGGTTGTGATCGGGGCGGGGCTTTATGCGGCCTCGACCTTCTTTGGCCCGTCGATTGACCGGATTGAGGACATAAACCCGGCTGAGACCGGCTTCTTGGGCGGGCTTGGCTTGCCGGTGCTGCTGTCGTGGATTGCCGGCGGGTTTTTGGCGGCGGGCGCGGCCTTTGTGCTTGGCAAGATCGCGCTGGGGCTGCGGGCAGACTATCTCGCCATTGCGACCCTGGGTGTGTCGGAAATCGTCATCGCGTTTTTGAAGAACGAAGAGTGGCTGACGCGGGGCGTGAAGAACGTCATCGGGCTGCCGCGGCCTGTGCCGTTTGAGACGGAGGTGCGTGAGGAAGCCTGGTTCGAGCAGCTGCAGGCGACGCTGATGATGGACGAGGTGACCTTGTCCTCGCTGGTGGTCAAAGGGGCTTACATCGTCCTCTTCCTGATCGTGCTGTTCATCATTTTGTGGCTCGCGGAGACGGCGTTGCGCTCGCCGTGGGGGCGGATGATGCGCGCGGTCCGCGACAACGAGATGGCCGCCGAAGCCATGGGCAAGGACGTGAAGCGGCTTCACCTTCTTGTCTTTGTGGTGGGGTCCGGCGTGATCGGTCTCGCGGGCGCGATGCTGACGACCCTTGATGGGCAGTTTACGCCGACGTCTTACCAGCCGCTGCGGTTCACCTTCCTCGTTTGGGTGATGGTGATTGTGGGCGGCTCGGGGAACAACTGGGGGGCGACGCTGGGGGCGTTCGTTGTCTGGTTTGCCTGGGTGCAGGCTGAGCCTGTGGGGGCGTGGACCATCGACCTTCTGACCTCGTTCCTGGGTGAGGACAATCCGGTCCGCGAGCAGCTCGTCGCCAATGCTGCGCAGATGCGCCTGATGGTGATGGGACTGGTGCTGCTTCTGGTGCTGCGCTTCTTCCCGCGCGGATTGATCCCAGAGCGACAGCGCTAGCGGGTCCTCATTATGCGCATTATTTCATGCGCCTGATGAGGGACTTGCGATGCGTTGGGTTTTGATTGGGCTGGCTGTGGTGGGTGTCGCCGCAGTTGGAGTGGTCGCCTATACGGAGGTCACGATGGCGAGCGTCGAAACGCCTGACTACGAGGTGGTTGAGCGAGACGGCGACTTTGAGGTGCGCCAATATCCCGCGATGATCCTGGCGTCAGTGACGGTGGACAGCACCGGGGCCGACGCGCGGGGGCAGGGCTTTCGGGTGCTCGCCGACTTCATCTTCGGCAACAACCGGCCGGCCGAGAAGGTCGCGATGACGACGCCGGTGGTGCAGGAGGATGGCGCCAAGATTGCCATGACCGCGCCGGTGGAGGAGGTGAACTCCGACATCGCGATGACGGCGCCGGTGGAGGCGAGCGGGTCGACGATCAGCTTCATTATGCCGGCCGAGTTCACCATGGACACGCTGCCGGCGCCCAACAATCCTGACGTGACCATCGAAGAGCGGCCGGGCGAGCGGATTGCGGCGGTGCGCTTTTCCGGTGTCGCGAGTGAGGAGGA